>DAORUA010000191.1:4032-7546 GCA_035432945.1 Vicinamibacteria bacterium
CGGGCGTGACCACTCGCGGCCTCGTGGTGGAAGCCGACTCTCCCTCGTGCAGGAAGAAGGTGTCTCTTTCTGCACCCGGGCCTAAGTTCCGACTCGATGTCCCCTGTTTCGGCACGTGGCGGTTGACGTGCTCGAACCCCGGTCTCTTCTGCGCCAACTCTTACGTCACGGTCTCCAGCCGTCCTGCGAGTGCGAGCGTGGCGGTCTTTCGGGCCGAGACAGTGACCGGACAACTGAGGACCCGGGACGTGGCCGCGGCCAGGGTCCCTCTGGCCTTCCATGGGCGCATGCGCAGCCGGGGAGGCAGCGAGTTCGTGGTCGAGTCCACCGCGGAAGGAGGGACGTTCACGGTACGACTCCCCGTGGTTGAGATGGATCTGCGCATCTCGAGCCCGGGCTATGCGCCCATCTATTTGTGGTCCTCGACCGACCCTGCGAAGATCCTGAGGCTCATTCAACTGTCACCCGGCGCGTCCGTCTCGGGCACGGTATCCCCTCCAATCGAGTTGCGGGACAAGGGACCCATCAGCGTTTCTCTTGTGGCCTTCAAAGAGGCGGGGAACGAAGGGAGAATGTCATTGGCGGACCCCGCCACGCCGACGGACCCCCGCGGTTTCTTCCAGTTTTCCGGGGTTCCGCCGGGGGAGTATGACCTCGAGGTCCGGATAGGGACGCTTGAGCCCATGAACACGGGCCGGGTTCTGGTCAAAGCCGAGACAGAGACCTATCTGGGTGAGGTCGTTCCGGAGCCGCCCACCACGGCGGTCCTGGAGGTTTCACCGCCACTGGACGGCGCCGGGAAGGTCTGGCGCGTCGATCTAACCCCCACATCCGCTCGCCACCGATCCAGGAAGGGTGTCGTGGATTCGGCCGGCCGAATAGAGTTCGCCGACTTTTCCCGGGGCACCTATCGCCTCCAGGTTCTTTCCTCGACCGGGAGCCGCGTCTTCTCAGAGCGACGCGATATCGGCGCCACTCCGGTCACGATCGATCTGAAGATGCTGCGTTTGACCGGCGAACTTCTTCTCGGCGAGGAGAAGCTGTCGAACGCGACGGTTGAGCTGACGACGGGTCGGGGGGATTCGGCGACCTTCTCCACCGATCAGGACGGCCGCTTCACTGGGGAAGTCAGAAAGCCGTCATGGAAGGTGCTCACCGCCCAGATTCGAGCCCCTCTTCGACAGATATCGCGGCGAATGATCCTGAAGGAGTTCTCGGCGAGCGACTCGGAGCTGGACATCAGGATCGTGGTGCCGGACGAGAAGGTGAGAGGCCGAATCGTCGACTCGACGGGGGTTCCCCGTCCGGACGTGCCGGTGAGATTGACCGGCGGTGACAGCCAGGAGGAGCACAGCGGCCGGTCGAACGCGATGGGCGAGTTCGAGTTTCGCGGCATTGGTCTGGGGTCGTTCGTGGCTTCCGCGGGCCGTCAAGACACGGCGCCTTCGAAGGAGGTGCAGGTCGTGGTCCGGAAGGACAGGGTCGATCCGTCCTTCGTGGTCCTGACCCTGCCTCCCTCAACCACCTTGAGGGTTCAACTCCAGTCCGAGAGCGGCCGGCCCGTCGCGGGAACAACCCTCTGGGTCTGGCCCGCGGGGCACGCCATGCCCGCGGGAGGATCGGGCCTCAGCGTGCCTCCGGCCGGCGTGGTCAACCTGCAGTTTCCGGCAAGCGCCAGAATGGGGATGGCTCAGGCCTATTCAAAGACCCACGCTTCGGTCGCCGCGTGCTTCGAGGTTCCGACCGATGGGGAAACCGTGTTCCTCACCCTCCCGGACCTTGGGGGGCGGATACGTCAATTCATCAGAAGCGGCGACGAAGCTCAACCCGGGACCCATGGGTCCAGCGTTCTCCTCCACCGCGGCGGAGGGTTTCTCGACTGGGGTCAACTTCTCTCCCTTGGAGTGCCCTGGCACCCGGTTGACTCTGGCAGCGAATCTGTGTCCGGGGCGATGGCTGCGGGGCAGTATGCCCAGGTCTTCTCCGACCTGTCACCCGGGGCGCTGGCATCCCAGGTCTGTGCCGCACAAGCCCGAAACGTGACGTGGCAGTCGGTGCTCCCTGGTCAGACCACGACCCTGGAGATCAAGCCTGCGAGGAATCCCTAGCCCCCCCCACCGCTCGCCGGCCCTCACGTCGCGGTCTGGAGCTAGCGGCCGAAGGTTTCCGCACCCGAGAGGCGGGCCACCACGGTGTCCTGGCCGAGTGCTTCGAGCAGATCGAAAAGCGGCGGACCCACGGACACCCCGGTGGTCACCGTTCGCGAACCGTTGATCAGGAGCCCGGCCTTGATCCCGAGTTCGTCGGCGAGCTTCCGCAGTTCGACCTCGGCGGTGGCCTTGTTGAACTCGGGAATGGCCTTGAAGCGCGAGGCCAGTTCGACCAGCCACTTCCGCACGCTTGGATCCTTGTCGACGTTCTTCTCCACCGCGACCGGATCGATCTCGAAGGTCTTGTCGAAGAAGGCCCGGCCCAGGCTCGAGAAGTCCTTGAGGGTGATGAACCGCGGACGGAGCAGGTCCACGGTGTGGCTGAACCACTCGTGACGGTTCCAGCCCTTCGCCCAGCTCTCGTCCCACAGCCCCGCGCTCTTGAGCTCGGCCTCGACCATGGGAAGCAGGTCCGGAAGCGGCATCTTGTTCATGTGCTCGGCGTTGAGGTGGAGGGCCTTGCGGTCCGTCCACTGGCGCGGGTCGGTCTCGGAGAAGTTCACGATCGCGTTGCCGCGCGAGACACCGCTCAGGGAGAAGGCCTCGATCAGCTCGGCGGTGGTGAAGAACTCCTTGTCGGTGCCGGAGGACCAGCCGATCAGGGCCAGGAAATTCCGGAACGCCTCGGGGATGAAGCCCTTGTCGCGATAGGTGGTCACGGAGACGACTTCTCCGTGCTTCCGCTTCGAAAGCTTCGCCCGGTCGGGGGCGTTGATGAGCGGAAGGTGAGCGAACTCGGGCGGCTTCTTGCCCAGGGCCTCGTAGATCAGGATCTGCTTGTGGGTGTTCGAGAGGTGATCCTGGCCGCGGATGACATGGGTGATGGCCATGTGGATGTCGTCGCAGACCACCACGAAGTTGTACAGTGGCGAGCCATCGGGACGGAGAAGGGCGAAGTCCTCGGTGTCCTTGTGCTTGCGCTCCTGGGTGCCGTAGACCCCGTCCTCGAACACGGTGGCGCCGTCGTCTTCCGGCACCAGGAAGCGCACGGTGAAGGGCCCGCCTTTCGCGGCGCGCGCGTCCGATTCCTCCTTCGAGAGCGCCCTCGACGGCACGTCCCGCTGCCAGGGGCGCTTCTCGGCATCCGCCTGCTTGCGCTGGGCTTCCATCTCGGCCGCGGTGGCGAACGACCGGTAGGCCTTGCCCGCGGCCAGCAATTCGGCCGCGACCTGCTTGTGCCGCTCCACGCCATCGCTCTGGAGGAAGGGGCCCTCGTCCCAATCGAGCCCGAGCCACTTCAGGCCTTCGAGGATGCTCTTCGTGTTGTCGTCGGTGGAGCGCTCCTTGTCGGTGTCCTCGATCCG
>DAORUA010000192.1:0-7522 GCA_035432945.1 Vicinamibacteria bacterium
CGAACTTCGCGATCCGGGTCGAGGCTTTCTCGGTGATCACCTTGATCGACTCGACGACCCCCGGCACCACGATGTGTTCGAGGCCCGAGTAGAGGTCCTCGGTGTTCTCCCGGACGATGACGAGATCGACGTGGTCGTACCGGCTCTTGACTCCGGGCATGGTCTTGAAGGGCCGCACGTTCGCGTACAGGTCCAGGGTCTTGCGCAGGGCCACGTTGATGGAGGCGTGGCCGCCGCCGATGGGAGTGGTGGTGGGCCCCTTCAAGGCGAGACCGGTCTTGCGGATGGAGTCGAGGGTCTTCTGGGGCAGCGGGGTGCCTTCGAGGGCGATGGCCATGGCACCCGCCATCTGGGATTCCCACTTGATGACCACACCGGTGGCCTCGATGACCCGGACGGTGGCCGCGACCACTTCCGGGCCGATGCCGTCGCCGGCGATCAACGTCCCTTTTCGAACTGCGCTCATTGCGTTCCCCCGTTCTGGTGCTTCTTGAGTATCTCGATGACGGCCTGAGGCGTTTCCGCGATCTGCAGGATCTTCGCCTCCTGCGCGCCCACTTTCCCACGCACGACCAGAGAGCTCTGAATCCAGTCGAGCAGGCCCTGCCAGTGCGCGCGATCCCCGGCGAGGATGATGGGGAACGGCTCGATCTTCTTGGTCTGAACCAGGGTGACCGCCTCGAAGAGCTCGTCGAGGGTCCCGAAACCGCCCGGCATCACCACGAAGGCCCGGGCGAACTTGACGAACATCACCTTGCGGACGAAGAAGTACTTGAAGGAGATGGTGTGGGTCAGGTAGGGGTTGGGTTTCTCTTCGCGCGGGAGCTGGATGCACAGGCCGATCGAACGGCCCTCCGCTTCGTATGCGCCCCGGTTCGCTGCTTCCATGTCGCCAGGGCCGCCGCCCGTGATGACGTCGTAGCCCGCCTTGGCGAGGGCGTAGCCCATCGCTCGGGCATCCTCGTAGTCCTGGGTTCCGGGCTTCGACCGCGCCGACCCGAATACGGTGACCCCCCGCTCGATGCTCTGGAGCTCGTCGAAGCCTTCGACGAATTCCGACATGATCTTGAACATCCGCCAGGCGTCCTTGCCGGAGAAATCGATCCCGGAAAACCCAATGCCTTCTGCCATGGGCTCATTATCCCTTGTCTCGCCCTGGAACCTTTCCGGGCCCCCGGGCGTTAGAAAGGTCAGGAACCACCGGATTCAGGAGAAAAGGTCCAATGCTTCAACGACTTGCGATAACCGCCGCCCTCGCCTTCACCACCGTGGGGTGCCTGGTCAACGTCACCCACGTGTCCAACCCGGACCGTTACTTCGAAGAGGCCCGGCGCACCGCCAACGCGGTGGCCGGCCAGCAGGGCCCGGCGCGGGAGCTTCGCGTCCTCGTCTACGACGCGGACGAGCGGAAGCTGGTGCGGGTCGAGCTGCCGCTCGGTCTGGTCCGAAAGCTGACCGAGAACGAGGAGTGGGACTTCGATTTCGACGATCACGATTTCTGTCACTCCGGAAGCCGAGGCTGTTCCGAAGCCCGCCGGAAGCTCCGGAAGTTCAGGGGAAAGGACCTCGAGAAGCTCCCCCTCGGGCCGCTGGTCGAGGTCAACGAGGATGATGGCGAACGTGTCTTTGTCTATTTGCGCTGAGGTCACCGAAGATCCCATCTTGTGGACCGGGGGAACGGAATCGCCGATACCGATCTGCTCGCCCGACTTCAGGGGGGAGATGAGGAAGCGCTGTCTTCGCTCATGGTCCGGCACGAGCGAAGGCTCTATGGGATCGCCTATGGCTATTTGCGAAACTCCGAGGATGCGCTCGAAGTGGTCCAGGATGCGTTCGTCAAGCTGTTCCAGCAATCGGCACGGATCGACGCGCGCGCCGAGGTCGGAGCCTGGCTCACCCGGGTGGCCATCAACGCGGCCATCGACCGGTATCGCCAGAAGAAGCGGCGGGGCAGCCACGAGGTCGGGGTCGAGGCCGAGGACCTTCAACACCTTCCCGCCCGCCATGAACGCGGCGCCCTCGACAACCTCCACACCGACGACTCAAGGCGCGCCATCGAACGCGGGCTTCGAGTGCTCAACGAAAGGCAGCGCGCGGTCGTGACCCTGCGCCATTTCTCCGACCTCTCCCTCGACGAGATCGCGTCGACCCTGGGGGTGCGCCTGGGCACGGTGAAGAGTTCGCTCAATCGCGCGCTCGCGCGGATGAAGACGGTTATGGGCGAGGTGCGCGCATGACTCTCTTCCATTTCCGCTATCGGCAGCGTCTCGGACTGCTCGCATCCTCCTCACTCGACCCTCGCGAAGCCGAGGGAATCTCGAAGCACGTGGCGGACTGCGCTTCGTGTCAGGCAGAACTCGCGGAACTCTCGCGGCTCGCCGCAACCCTCCGCTCGGACGCGGCGCTCGACCGTCCCCTGCCCATCTCTTCCGAGGCGCTCCGCACCCGCGTCTTCGCCCGCATCCGGACCTCGTCCCCGGCGGCCGTCCCCCGAAGGGCCTGGAGCCTGGCGCCCGCGATGTCCGCGCTCGGGCTCGTGGGCATCGGCCTGGTGGCGGGCGTTCTCGCGACGCGCACTTCCCGCCCGGCGAACGAGCCCGCGCCGGCCCCGGTCCGGCTTCAGGCCTCGGCCGACACCGCGTTCAACGATGCCGCGTTCTACGAGCGGCTGGAGAAGACGCACACGCGCGCGAACGCCGCCCGCTACCTCGCGGAAGCCCAGGACATCCTGATCCAGGTGCGGGCCGCCGCGGATTGCCCGGACTCGCCGAAGGACAGCGTCGACGTAACCGTGGAAGCGCAGACCAGCCGCACTCTCCTTATGCGTCGCGCCGCCCTGGTCTCGGGCTCCCGGGGCACCCTCGTCGCCGCCCAGGGGGTCATGGAGGAAGTGGAGGGGGTCCTTCAGCGGGTGGCCGAACTTCCGAAGTGCACGAGGCGCAAGGATGTGGACGCGATCGCCCGGACCGTGGACCAAAGGAACCTGCTCATGAAGATCGATCTGGTCGCCCAGGAGCTCGTCGCCCCATGAATCTCATAGCCACCGCCCTCCTCGCCCTCTCCACGTTTTCGTTCGCCTTCCCGCTCGCGGTGGAGACGGACCTCGTCGAGGCGAAGGCGCTCTTCTTCGACCGCAAGTACGAGGAGTCGCGCGCCAAGTGGGCGGAGATCGCCGCGTCGAAGGGGGCCTCCGCAGAGGCCGCCACCTACTGGATCGCCCGTTGCAGCGAGTCGCTCGGCGAAAGCGAGCGCGCGTTCCGCGAATACGGGGCCTTCCTCGACCTGCCTCCCGGCGATGCCCGGCTCGCCGAAGAGGCGGAGATCTCCCGCATCGGCCTCGCCACCAAGCTGACCCGCGCGGGCAAGCCCGGGTTCCTGACCGCGGTCATCCGGTCCCTGGGCGACGACCGCTCATCGGTCCGATACTTCGGGGCCCTCCAGGTCGGTTCCCTGCCGAACCTCGCCGACGCGCGCAAGGCCACGACCGTCCTCAAGGAGATCGTGACCTCGTCGAAGGACCCCGATCTCGTCGAGCGGGCGAAACTGCAGCTCCTCCGAATCGAACCGAGGAGCGTGACCGAAGCCCCCCCGCGCCCCTCCACGCGCGTGACCCCGGCGCCCGCCGGTTCGACGAAGAGTCTGTCCCCGGATTCCGAGCCGAGGGGCACCGCCCGCCTCCTCCGGATCCGCATCACCAAGGGGGGCAAACAGACGGTGGCGGTGACCGTGCCCTTCTCGCTCGCCGAGTTCGTCTTCAATTCCCTGCCCGACGCCACCAAGCGCGGCCTCGAGCTCAAGGGCTACGACGCCGACGGCTTCTGGAAGCGCCTGCGCTCCCTGAATATCCGCGACGTGGTGTCGATCGTGGGCGACGATGGGGAGACGATCGAGATCTGGGTGGAATAGACCGGTCCCGCGGAAGGTAAGATCGGGGTCCGCCTATGCACCCTGATCTTGAGACGCTTGTGGATCTCCACCATGCCGACGTGGAGTTGAGACATTTCGACAGCGAGCTTGCCGCCCTGCCCCAGAAGAAGGCGGCGATCGAGGCGCAGATCGTGGCCGACCGCGCGGCCCTCGACGCGGCCAAGGGCGCGCTCGACGGTCTGGCCAAGGATCGGAAGCGGCTGGAGCTCGAGGTCCAGGACTTCGAGGCCAAACGGTCGAAGTACAAGGGACAGCTCGGCGAGGTCAAGACCAACAAGGAATACACCGCCCTCCTCCACGAGATCGAGAACGTGGAGCGCGAGATCCGGTCCCGCGAGGATTCCATCCTCGAGGCCATGGAGAAGGTCGAGGGCGGCCAGGCCAAGGTCAAGGCGGAAGAGTCCGCGTTCAAGGGCCTCGAGGCGCAAAGGCGCGAGGAGATCAAGGCCATCGAGGCCAGGATCAAGGAATGCGAGGCCGAGCGGGCCGCGGTGGCGGCCACCCGGGAGAAGAAGGTGGCGGTCCTCAAACCCGACCTTCTCGCCGAGTACTCGCGCATCCTGGCCCGGCGCGGGACCGCGCTCGCCGAGGCCAAGGACGGAGCCTGCACCATGTGCCACGTGAAGCTCCGGGCCCAGGTCTTCGTGGACGTCAAGCGCAACGACGCCATCATCACCTGCTCGTCGTGCTCCCGGATCATGTTCTTCAATGCCCCGCCTCCCCAGGGCGCCATTGAAGCGCCCCTGCCGCACTAGGCCCCTGGTGAGCTCCGCGCACCCGCCCGAGCTGGTCATCCACATCGACGGCGGCTCGAGGGGAAACCCCGGGCCCTCCGGCTTCGGCGTTCACGCCGTGGACGCCAAGGGCCACCTCGTGGCCGAGCACTTCGGTTTCATCGGCAAGGCCACCAACAATGTCGCCGAGTACCAGGCCCTCGTGCACGCGTTCAAGCTCGCCTCCGCGCGCGGAGCCCGTCGTCTCGAGATCCGCTCCGATTCCGAGCTGGTGGTGAAGCAGATGAACGGCGTCTACAAGGTGAAGCACCCCGACATGCTGATCCTGTGGCGGCAGGCCTCCACCCTGCGGCGCGGCTTCGAGGCGGCGGAGATCAAGCACGTGCGCCGCGAGCAGAACAAGGAAGCGGACGCCCTCGCGAATCGCGCGATGGACCTGCAGGAGTCGCATCTGTCATGACGAAGCTCAAGAGCTATCTGTGCGGTGAGTGGCGGGAGGGAGAGGGAGAAGGCGAGGCCCTGCTCAACCCGGCCACCGAGGAGATACTGGGCCACGCCACCGCGGACGGCCTCGACCGGAAGCGGGCTCTTGACTTCGCCCGCACCGAGGGCGGACCCGCGCTCCGCGCGCTCACCTTCAAGCAGCGGGCCGAGCTGGTTCAGAAGACGGCGGCGCTTCTCCAGAAGAACCGGGACGAACTGATCGGCCTCGCCATGTCGAACGGGGGCAATACTCGCTCCGACGCCAAGTTCGATGTCGATGGCGCGATCGCGACCCTTCAGGCCTACGCGGAGACGGGCACGGCCCTTGGGGACAGGAAGATCCTCGTCGATGGAGAGGCGATCCAGCTCGGCCGGGCCCCGCGCCTGGTTGGCCAGCACGTCCTCACCACCCGGCACGGCGTCGCGGTTCACGTGAACGCCTTCAACTTCCCGGCCTGGGGCTTGGCCGAAAAGGCCGCGGTGGCCCTTCTTGCCGGCATGCCCGTGCTCACCAAGCCCGCGACCAGCTCGGCCCTCGTGGCTCATCGTCTCTTCGAGCTTCTGGTCGAGGCGCGGATCTGGCCCGCGGGCGCCCTCTCCCTGCTCATGGGCCGGGCCGGCGACCTCGTCGATCACCTGGAAGGGCAGGACTGCCTCGCCTTCACCGGCGGCGCTTCCACTGCGGCCCTCCTGCGCAACACTCCCGGCGTGGTCGCGCGCGGCACCCGCATCAACGTCGAGGCGGACTCGCTCAACGCCGCCGTCCTCGGCCCCGATGTCGAGGCGGATTCCGAGACGTACGACTTCTTCCTCAAGGACGTCCTGCGCGACATGACCCAGAAGGCCGGGCAGAAGTGCACGGCCATCCGCCGCATCCTGGTGCCCGAGGCCCTGAGCGAGCGCTTCCGCGACGACCTCGCCGATCGCCTGGCCGCGGTGGTGGTGGGGAATCCCGTGACCGAGGGCGTGCGCATGGGTCCGGTCGCGACGGCCTCGCAGAAGACCGCGGTCCTCGAAGGGATGTCGCTCCTGGCCCGCGATGGACGTCTGGTGCACTCGCGTCCCGGCCTCAAGCCCGAAGGGGTTTCCGAGGGCAAGGGCTTCTTCGTCTCGCCGACGCTCCTCGAGGTCGAGCCGGGAGCGGAAGCTCCGAGCGTCCATTCCCACGAAGTCTTCGGCCCCGTCGCCACCATCGTTCCCTATGACGGATCCGCGGCGCAGGCGGTGGAGCTCATTTCCCGCGGTGCAGGCGGCCTCGTCTCGTCGGTCTATTCAGAGGACGTGCCCTTCGTCGCCGAGGCAACCCTCGGCCTCGCCCCCTTCCACGGGCGGCTCTTCCTCGGCAGCGCGAAGATCGCCGAACTCTCGCCCGGTCCCGGCACGGTTCTGCCCCAGCTCGTTCACGGGGGACCCGGCCGCGCCGGAAACGGAGAGGAACTGGGGGGCGAGCGCGGCCTCGCCTTCTACATGCAGCGCACCGCGATCGAAGGCTCGCGGCCGGTGATCGACCGCATTCTCAAGCAGGGAGGGGCCTAGATGACCGATCTCTTCGTGAAGGACCTCGACGGCAACGACACGACCCTCGCCGACATAGCGAAGAACCAGCCCACGCTTTTCATCTTCGTCCGCCACTTCGGCTGAATCTTCTGCCGCGAGCAGGCGGTGCAGGTGCACCGCGAACGGGAAGCGTTCAGGAAGCTCGGAGTCCAGCCGGTGGTGGTGGGCCATTCGAGCCTCCGCTACGCGAAAGCCTTCGTCGACGAGACGAAGATCGACCTCCCGGTCTACGTCGACGAGAAGCGGGTGGTCTACAAGGCGCTGGAGTTCAAGCGACCTCTCCTCGCCTTTCTCAATCCGAAGGTCTTCAAGCGAGCGGCCGAAGCGCGCAGTGAGGGCTTCACCCAGCCGGGAGTCCACGGCGACGCTTTCCAGCTCGGCGGCGTCCTCCTGCTGATGCCGGACGGCTCGATCCCCTACAAATACGCAAGCCAGTTCGCCGGCGACCACCCAAAGCTGGAAGATCTCAAGGCCGAAGTGAAGAGAGCGCTGGCCTAGAGCCCACTATTTGCCCGCGTAGCGGGCTGCTCCCCCCTACGTCATTGCGAGGAGCCCATCGAAGCGTGGTGCGACGAAGCAACCCCGTCCCACAACTACCAACCCAGCTCGCGCCTGCGGGGCGATAGTTGGAGGACGGGGTTGCTTCGTCGCGGTACCAACGGAGTGGCTCCTCGCAATGACGCAAGGGGGAGCGGCCCGCTGCACGGGCCGATAGGGGGGTACCGGGTCCGCTTACACCAGATTGTCGATCTTCATGTGGTCGCTGGCGCGGCGGTCGCGGACCACTTCGCCGGTCGCCTCGGTGGTGTAGCGGTGGACGT
>DAORUA010000193.1:0-1646 GCA_035432945.1 Vicinamibacteria bacterium
CGGGCGGGACGGTGCCGGAACTCTTCGGCCAGATTCCCCTCGCCCTCCTGCCCCTGTCCCTCGCCTACGCGATCATCCAGAACCGCATCGTCGACATCGGCTTCCTCTTCCGCCGGCTGCTCGTCTCGCTGATCGCGGTCACCACCGTCTTCGGGGTCTGCCTCCTCGTCCTCGGTCTGATGGGCGACGTCAACCGGACGGACGCGGCGCCGCTCATCCTGGTGATCTGCCTCGTGGCCCTGCTCTTCTTCCCCTTGAAGAACCGGATCCAGACCGCGGTGGATCGCCTGGCCCTCAAGGACCGCTACGACTCCCGCCAGACCCTGCTGCGTCTGTCCCCCGAGTTGTCGACTGAACTGGACCGTGACCGCCTGGCGGAACGGCTCCTGACCGGAGCGCAGCGAGCCCTGGGCGTGACCCGCGGCGCCCTGTTCGCCCGCAACGCGGGCCGCTTCGAGACGGTGCGCCACTTCGGCCTCGCCGGAACGCCCACCGCGGAGAGCGACCTCTCGGTCCAGCGCGCCTTCCAGCTCGACGCTTCCGACTCCAGCATGGGCGGGGTAACGAGCGGCTTCGACACCTCCTCCGATCTCTTCGCGCACTACTTCCCCCTGGTGGCGCGCGGCGAGGCGGTGGCCGTCCTCGCCCTCGGCGATCCGGGAGCGACCGAGGCCATGGACCCCGAGACCATGGACGAGGATGAGGCTGAACTCGTCCGGTCCCTGTGCGCGGTTTCCGCCACCGCCATCCTCAATGGGCGGCTCTACGAGCGGCTCGAGGACAAGGCTCGCGAGCTGACCCGTCTCACCGACTACCACGCGAACATCGTCGAGAGCATGGAAGCGGGTGTCGTGGTCATAGGCGAGAGCGGCCGGATCGAGCGCTGGAATCGCGGCATGGAGCGCCTCTCGGGCGTGCCGCGGGATGGCGCCATCGGGAAGACCCTCGCCGAGGCCCTTTCCAGGGAAGCATCGGCGGTGCTCGCCCCCATCCTCCCTGAATCGGGCGGCGAGGCGGAGCACCTCTACAAGGTGGCGCTCACCCTGCAGAGCGGCCGCGCCATCACCGTCAACGTGAACGCGGCCCCCTTCGACTCGTCGCTCGCGGAAACCGCGGGGCCGGGAGAGCGCGCGGTCCTCATCTTCCACGACGTCACCGACCGGGTGGCCCTCGAACGCCAGGTGCAGCAGACCGAGAAGATGGTCGCGGTGGGGCTCCTCGCCGCGGGCGTCGCCCACGAAGTGAACACGCCGCTCACCGGCATCTCTTCCTACACCCAGCTCCTCCGCTCGCAGATGGATCCTTTGGACGCGCGCATCGAGTGGCTCGACAAGATCGAGAAGCAGACGTTCCGCGGCGCCAAGATCGTGAGCAACCTCCTGAACTTCGCCCGCGCGGGCGGCAGCGACGACGCCTCCCTCGATGTCTCCAAGGTGGTGGCGGACGTTCTCTCCCTGGTCGAACATCAGCTCGACAAGGCGAAGGTGCGGGTGGTGAAGGAGCTTGCGCCCGACCTGCCCACCGTGCTCGGCAGCGAGAACAAGATCCAGCAGGTGCTCTTCAACCTCATCCTCAACGCTCGCGACGCCATGCCCAGCGGCGGCTGGCTGACCCTCCGGACCTTCGTGGAGGGCCGCGACGTGGTG
>DAORUA010000193.1:1746-7508 GCA_035432945.1 Vicinamibacteria bacterium
GCCCAGCGGCGGCTGGCTGACCCTCCGGACCTTCGTGGAGGGCCGCGACGTGGTGCTGGAGGTGAGCGACACCGGAGAGGGCATTCCCGAAGCCGACCTGCCCAGAATCTTCGACCCCTTCTTCACCACCAAGGACGTGGGCCAGGGCACGGGCCTCGGCCTCGCGGTTTCCTACGGCATCGTCCAGGAGCACGGCGGTTCGATCCGGGCTTCGAGCGCCCGGGACCAGGGCTCACGCTTCGAAGTGCGCCTGCCCATCGAACGCCGGGCCGCGATCGCGCGCGCCCGCTAACCCCTCTCCTCAGCCACCCACAATGTCCCTTCCCAGAATCCTCGTTGTCGACGACGAAGAGGTCATGCGCGACGTCCTCGGCAGCGTCCTTGGCGGGGAGGGCTACTCCGTGCGCTTCGCCGCCACCGGCCCCGACGCCATCGCGGAATTGAAGGACGCCCCGGTCGATGCGGTCATCCTCGACCTCATGCTGCCCGGCATGTCCGGCCTCGAAGTGCTCGATGAGCTCAAGCGGCTGGACGAGAACCTTCCCGTGCTCATGCTGACCGCCCAGGCCTCCATCGAGACCGCGATCGCGGCCATGAAGAAGGGCGCTTTCGACTACGTGACCAAGCCCTTCAAGCACGACGAACTCCTGATCCTCCTGCAGAAGGCTCTGCATCAGAGCGACCTCGTGGACGAGAACCGCGCGCTCAAGCTCGCGATCCGGCCCCAGGGGAACTTCCTCGGGCTCGTGGGCAAGAGCCCGAAGATGGAGCAGGTCTACTCCCTCATCCAGCAGGCGGGGCCGGCGCGCACCACCGTCCTGATCAACGGCGAGAGCGGCACCGGCAAGGAGCTGGTGGCGAAGGCGCTTCATGTCTCCTCGCCCCGCGCCGACAAGCCCTTCATCGTGGTGAACTCGGGCTCCCTGCCCCACGAGCTCCTCGAGTCCAACCTCTTCGGCCACGTGAAGGGCGCTTTCACCGGCGCCTTCTACTCGAAGAAGGGCCTCTTCGAACTGGCCGACAAGGGCACCCTGTTCTTCGACGAGATCGGCAATGTCAGCATGGAGACGCAGGCCAAGCTGCTGCGCGTCATCCAGGAGCGCGAGTTCATGCGCCTCGGCGGCACCGACATCGTGAAGGTGGACGTGCGCATCATCGCCGCCACCAACATCGACCTCCGCCGCGCGGTGGCGGAGGGAAGGTTCCGCGAGGACCTCTTCTACCGTCTCAACGTCATCACCATCGACCTGCCTCCGCTGCGCGAGCGCAAGGAGGACATCCCGGCGCTGGTCCAGCACTTCATCACGAAGTACGCGAAGGACAACGGCCGCACCGTGCGCGGCTTCAGCCGGGGCGCCCTCGAGAAGGTCCTCGACTTCGACTGGCCGGGGAACGTGCGCGAGCTGGAGAACGCGGTGGAACGGGGGGTGGTCCTCGCCGCCTCCGACCTGATCGACGAGACCGAGCTGCCGCCGCAGGTCAGGATGCCGGCCGCGGCCGGGTCCGCGGGCGAGAACCGGGCCATGGACCGCGACACCTTCAACCTGAAGCGCGCGGCCGCCGACTTCGAGCAGCGGATGATCGCGGTGGCCCTGGAAGCGGCCCGCGGCATCCAGAAGGACGCGGCCCGGATCCTCGGAGTCAAGCCGACCACCCTCAACGAGATGCTGAAGCGGCACCGCATGATCGCCCCCCGCAAGGGCCGCCCGGCCGGCGAGGGCGAGATCGAGGTCGACGAGGTCGACGAGGGCGCCGACGAACCGACCCATTGACGCGGGGGTTCAGGGCCGCCAGGGGATCTGCGGTGAGCGGTAGAAGTTGACGCCCATCGCCTGCCACCTCGGGCCCTGGCCGCCGAGCCGCACCTTGAAGTCCTCCCAGTCGCGCGCGGCCTGGGCCGACCAGCCCACCTCGGCGATCGCGGCGAGCCGCGGGAAGGCCATCGACTCGACCTCGCGTATGTTGGCCAGGGTCTCCGTCCATAGCGGGGCCTCGACTCCGAGGATGGAATCCTCGCCGACACCCTCCATCAGCGTCGCGGGATCCCACGAGTACGCGTCCTTCACCTCGATCCGCCCGGCCCAGAAGAGGCCGAGGTAAGTCGAGGGGTCGTACTGCATGTCGATGTACGCGCGGTTCGCCGGCGACATGATGAGCTTCGACCCGTTCAAGGCGACGTTCGCGAGTTTCGTGCCCGGACGCCAGTGCTGGACGACCGAGCCCTGGTGAAGCGAGGCGAGAGCGACCTCGTCCCAGCCGATCATGCGCTTGCCCTGGCGCTCCACGATGTCCTGGGCCCGGTTGATGAACTGCGCGTACTCGGCGTCGCCCAGCTTCTTGACCTCGTCCCCGCCCACGTGGAAGAACGGACCCGGGGTGAGGGCCGCGATCTCGCGGATCACGTCTTCGATGAACACGTAGGTGCGCTCATCGGCAACGCACAGGCAGCTGAAGCCCACCTTGATGTCCGTGTACGGGGGCGGAGCGACGCCGTCGCAGTTGAGCTCGGGATAGGAGGAGAGCGCGGCGTTCGTGTGGCCGGGCATGTCGATCTCGGGAACGATGTCGATGAACCGCTCCCGCGCGTAGGCCACGATCTCCTTGTACTGCTCCTGGGTGTAGAAGCCGCCCACCGTGCCCCCCACCTCGGTGCGCGCGCCCATCGCGGTCAGATTGGGCCAGCTCTTGATCTCGATGCGCCAGCCCTGGTCATCCGAGAGATGGAGGTGAAGCCGGTTCATCTTGTGGAGGGCGAGGAGATCGAGGTACCGCTTCACGTCCTCCACGCCGAAGAAATGCCGGGCCACGTCGAGCATGGCCCCGCGCCAGCCGAACCGGGGCCGGTCCATGATCTCCACCTGCGGGATTGCGATGGGGCGGGGCCGCGCCGCGTCGTGCTCGAGGATGGGGGGGAGGATCTGGCGAAGGGTCTGCACCCCGTAGAAAAGGCCCGCGGGCGAGGACGCCTTGAGGGTGACGCCGGTCGAGGTGACCTTCAGGTCATAGGCCTCGCCGCCGATGGAGGGATCGAGGTCGAGGGAGAGCACCACGCTCCCGTCGGGGATCGCCGCGCCCATCTGCGCCACGGAAGGGCCGACCGGGCCCACGGTGGTCAGGAGGCCGGCCAGGAACTCCCCCACGAACCGCGCCCCGGGGTCGGTGGACTGGACGAAGATCGTGGTCGCGGGCGTCACCGGAAGCGGGGCGCCTTCACCGATCCGAACGGACACGGGGAGGGGCACCAGGGCCGGGAATGGAGCGGGAGTCGGCGACGGGACCGCGACCGGGCTCGGCGCCGGTGAAGGCGGGCGCCGAGGCGGCGTCGGCTTTCCCCCGGTGGCGCACGACGCGAGGAAAAGGGCGGCGCCGATGATCACGGCGCGCGCGGCGGATCGACGGAGTCGGGAAGCCGGCCAGAAATCGTTCATCGGGCGGAAGCTTAATCGCCCCGAGCGGAATCGATCTCCCGCAGGGAGTAACCTCTCGCGCAATCATGCTGACCTTCACCCTCGCCGCCCTTCTCCTCGCCGCTGACCCTGCCGACTGGTCCCGATTCCGCGGGCCCAACGGCTCCGGGGTCGCGGAGAGCACGGGCCTCCCCGACACCTTCGGCCCCGCGCAGAACGTCATCTGGAAGAAGACCCTGCCCGCGGGCTATTCCTCGCCCATCGTCAGCGCCGGCCACATCTTCGTCACCGCGGTGGAGAACGACAAGCTCTTCACCATCGCCCTCGACCTCAAGAGCGGCGACGAGAAATGGCGGCGAGAGAGCCCCCGCGACCGCAAGGAGAAGCTCGACAAGCGGAACGGCCCGGCCTCGCCCACCGCGGCCGCGGACGGGACGAATGTCTTCGTGTTCTTCCCCGACTACGGCCTCATCTCCTATGACTTCAAGGGCAAGGAGCGCTGGCGCACGCCCCTCGGACCCTTCAACAACATCTACGGCATGGCGGCCTCGCCCATGCTGGTCGAGGACAAAGTCATCCTGGTCTGCGACCAGGCGAGCGGTTCGTACATCGCCGCCTTCACCGCCGCCACCGGGAAGGAAGTGTGGCGCAAGCCCCGTCCCGAGGCGATCAGCGGCCACTCGACTCCGATCCTCTACCAGCCCAAAGGCGCGGCCTCGCCCCTGATCCTCGCTCCGGGATCGCTGCGCATGGACGCCTACTCCCCGAAGGACGGCAGGAGCGTCTGGTGGGTGAACTCGCTCCCCGGCGAGATGAAGTCAGGCGCGGTGCTGCTCGACGACATGGTCTTCGTTTCGGGATTCAACACCCCGCAGAACGACCCGGGCGCGCACGTGAAGGTCGCTCCCTTCGACGAGATGCTGGCGAATCTGGATGCGGACAAGAACGGACTCCTCTCGACTGCCGAGATCCCCGACAAGAACACGAAGGACATGTTCTTCTTCATCGACCTCAACAGCGACGGCGCCATCGACGCGGCCGAGTGGCGCATGTACATGGCGAACTCGGCCTCGGAGAACGGCCTCCTCGCCTTCCGCGCGAACGGCGAGGGCGACATGACCACCAAGGGCCTCGTCTGGAAGTACCAGCGGTCCGTTCCGCAGCTCCCCACCGTTCTGTCCTACCGCGACGTGCTCTACATGATCAACGACGGCGGCGTCCTGACCACGTTCAACCCGCGCACGGGGGCGGTGCTCAAGCAGGCCCGCCTGCGCGGGGCGGTGGACAGTTACTACGCGTCGCCGGTGGCGGCCGACGGGAAGGTGTACATCGCCAGCCGTTCGGGCATCGTGGCCATCCTCAAGGCCGGCGGCGATCAGGAGGTCCTCTCCGTCAACAAGCTGGACGAGGAGATCTATGCGACCCCCGCGATCGCGGGGAACCGGATCTACCTTCGCACCGCGAATACCCTCTACTGTTTTGGATTGTAGGCCCCGCCCTGCGGGCGTGAGATCCGAGGTCATCATGAGAAGACTGACTTTCCTTGCCGCGCTGCTCACCCTGGCGGCGACCGCCGGGGCCCAGCCCGCCAAGTCCCGCGCCCGCGAACTGGGGATCAGTTCCCTGATCGGCGGCACCGCGGGCGCGCTCGATGCCATCACCGACGTCACGGGCGTGGAAGTCGGTCACACCACCCTGATCACGGGCGAGGGAAAGCTCGCGCGCGGCCAGGGCCCGGTGCGGACGGGCGTGACCATCGTTCACCCCCGCGGCAAGTCCAATCCCGACCCGGTCTTCGGCGCCTGGTTCACCCTCAACGGCAACGGCGAGATGACGGGCACCACGTGGCTGCAGGAGAGCGGGATCCTCGAGGGGCCCATCGGAATCACCAACACCCACAGTGTCGGAGTGGTGCGGGACGCGATCCTGGAGTGGCAGGCGGTGCGGCCGGGACTTCAACCCTGGGGCCTCCCGGTGGTGGCGGAAACCTACGACGGTTTCCTGAACGACATCAACGGATTCCATGTGAAGCCCGCTCACACCTTCGCCGCGCTCGATGGAGCGAGAGGCGGGTCCGTCGCCGAAGGCAACGTGGGCGGCGGCACGGGCATGGTCTGCTTCGGGTTCAAGGGCGGCGTGGGCACCGCGTCCCGGGTGCTCGACGCCGACCGCGGCGGCTACACCGTCGGCGTTCTCGTTCAGTGCAACTTCGGCCGGCGCCCCGACCTGCGCGTGTCTGGCGTGCCCGTGGGTCAGGAGATACCGGACCTGCTCCCCTGCATCGCTTCGACCGACCCCGCGATCCGGCCACAGACCCCTCGCTGTGCCGCCGCGAAGTCATCCGGTGGAGGGGAA
>DAORUA010000194.1:0-7491 GCA_035432945.1 Vicinamibacteria bacterium
CTCGCAGAACCACGGCTTCGCGCTTGACCGCAGCGTGTTCGAGAACAAGCAGTTCCAACTCACCCACGTGAACCTCAACGACGACACCGTGGAAGGCTTCCGCCACCGCGACCTGCCCGTGATCTCGGTGCAGTACCACCCGGAGTCGAGCCCGGGGCCGCACGATTCGCGGCACCTGTTCGCGGGCTTCGTGGAAATGATGGAAAAGAAGAAGGGAACGCCGATTCGGTGAAGGATCCGACCATCAAGTCCGTCCTCGTCATCGGGTCCGGCCCCATCGTCATCGGCCAGGCCTGCGAGTTCGACTACTCCGGCACCCAGGCCATCAAGGTCCTCAAGCGCGAGGGCATCCGGGTCATCCTGGTGAACTCGAACCCGGCCACCATCATGACCGACCCCGAGTACGCGGACGCCACCTACGTGGAGCCGCTCACCCCGGAGTTCGTGGAGAAGATCCTGGAGAAGGAACGGCCCGACGCGATCCTTCCCACCGTGGGCGGCCAGACCGCGCTCAATCTCGCCGTGGCCCTGGCCAAGCGGGGGACCCTCGACCGCCTCGGCATCCGCCTCATCGGCGCCTCCCGCCGCGCGGTGGAGGTGGGGGAGGACCGCCAGCTCTTCAAGGAGGCCATGCACCGCATCGGCCTCGATGTCCCGCGAAGCGCGGTGGTGAAGTCGATGGATGAGGCGAAGGCGGCGGTCAGGCAGACCGGCATCCCCGCCATCATCCGGCCGTCTTTCACCATGGGAGGCTCGGGCGGCGGCATCGCGCGCACCGAGGCCGAGTTCGAGGACATCGTGACCCGCGGCCTGATGATGTCGCCCGTCCACGAGGTGCTGATCGAAGAGTCGATCCTCGGCTGGAAGGAATACGAACTGGAGGTCATGCGCGACAAGGCCGACAACTTCGTGGTCATCTGCTCGATCGAGAACTTCGATCCCATGGGCGTCCACACCGGCGACTCCATCACCGTGGCCCCCGCCCAGACCCTCTCCGATCCCGAGTACCAGGTCATGCGGAACGCGGCCCGCGACATCATCCGCGAGGTCGGGGTGGAGACCGGCGGATCGAACATCCAGTTCGCGACCGATCCTAAGACCGGACGGCTCATCGTCATCGAGATGAATCCGCGGGTGTCGCGGTCCTCGGCCCTGGCCTCGAAGGCCACCGGTTTCCCGATCGCCAAGATCGCGGCCCTCCTCGCCATCGGCTACACCCTCGACGAGATCCAGAACGACATCACCAAGGTGACGCCGGCCTCGTTCGAGCCCACCATCGACTACGTGGTGGTGAAGATCCCGCGCTTCGCCTTCGAGAAGTTCCCCGGCTCGTCCTCGACCCTGGGCACCCAGATGAAATCGGTGGGCGAAGTGATGGCCATCGGGGGGACATTCAAGGAAGCGTTCCAGAAGGGCCTGCGCGGCCTGGAGATCGGGGCGACCGGATTCTTCCTGAAGGGGGTCTCGGATTCCGGCCTCACCGGCGAAGCCCTCGACGCGGAGATGGCGCGGCCGAGCCCCGACCGCCTGTTCCATGTGCGCACGGCTTTCGACCAGGGCCGCAGCATCGAGAACATCTACAGCATCACCGGCATCGATCCGTGGTTCCTGGACCAGCTGCAGCAGATCATCGACGCGGAGAAGGGGATCGTCGCGAAGGGCCTCGGCCGGGACGCCGCGGCCTGGAAGCACGCGAAGCAGCTGGGCTTCTCCGACGCGCGGCTGGGCCTCCTCACCGGCGCATCGGAGGCGGAGACCCGCGCCGCCCGCAAGGGCCTCGGCGTGATCCCCGTCTACAAGCGGGTCGACACCTGCGCGGCCGAGTTCGAGTCGCACACCCCCTACCTCTACTCCACCTACGAGAACGAGTGCGAGGCCGACCCCACCACGAAGCGCAAGGTCATGATCCTGGGCAGCGGTCCCAACCGGATCGGCCAGGGCATCGAGTTCGACTACTGCTGCTGCCACGCGAGCTTCGCGTTCCACGAGGAGGGCTGCGAGACCCTCATGGTCAACTGCAACCCCGAGACCGTCTCCACCGACTACGACACTTCCGACCGCCTCTACTTCGAGCCCCTGACCTTCGAAGACGTGATGAACATCATCGAGCGCGAGAAGCCCGACGGCGTGGTCATCCAGTTCGGCGGCCAGACCCCGCTCAAGCTCGCCCTGCCCCTGTTCCGCGCGGGCGTTCCCATCTGGGGCACCTCGCCCGACATGATCGACCTCGCCGAGGACCGCAAGCGCTTCGCGAAGCTCCTCGACGAACTGGGCATCGCCCAGCCGGAAAGCGGCACCGCGTCCTCCATCCCCGAGGCCCGCGAGGTCGCCCGCCGGATCGGCTACCCGGTGCTGGTGCGGCCGTCTTACGTCCTCGGCGGCCGGGCCATGGCCATCGTCTACACCGACGACGACCTCGAAGGGTTCGCGCACGAGGCGGTGAAGGCCTCCCCGGACCATCCCATCCTCATCGACCGGTTCCTCGAAGACGCCTTCGAAGTGGATGTGGACGCCCTGGGCGACGGCGAGCGCGTGATCATCGGCGGCATCCTCGAGCACATCGAGGAGGCGGGCATCCACAGCGGCGATTCCGCCATGGTCCTGCCCACCTACAAGGTCAAGCCCGAGCACATCGCCACCATCCGCGACCACACCCGCCGCCTCGGCCTCGCCCTCAACGTGCGGGGCCTGATGAACGTCCAGTACGCGATCAAGAACGACAAGGTGTACGTGATCGAGGTGAACCCCCGGGCTTCGCGCACCACCCCCTTCATCTCCAAGGCCACCGGCGTCCCCATGGCGAAGATCGCCGCGAAGATCGCGGCCGGCCGCACCCTGAAGGAACTCGGCCTCGTCGCGGACCTCGAGGTGAAGCGGATCTTCGTCAAGGAGTCGGTCCTGCCCTTCGTGAAGTTCCAGGGCAGCGACATCCTGCTCGGGCCGGAGATGAAGTCGACCGGCGAGGTCATGGGCATCGCGCGCAGCGTGGGCATGGCTTTCGCCAAGGGCCAGGCCGCGGCGGGAACGTCCATCCCCACCAGCGGCGCGGTGTTCATCTCCGTGCACGACAGCGACAAGCCGGGCGTGCTCGAGATGGCCCGCTCGCTGCACGAGTTCGGTTTCAAGATCCTCGCCACCCGGGGCACCGCCGCCTTCCTTTCGAAGGGCGGGGTTCCCGCGGAGGCGGTCTCGAAGGTCGGGGAGGCCAAGCCGGATTGCCTCGACCTGATCCGCGGTGGTCAGATCCAGCTCGTGATCAACACCCCGCTCGGACAGAAGTCGTTCGTGGACGATGGGGCCATCCGGAAGCAGGCCACCCAGCAGGGCGTCCTCGCCTTCACCACCCTCACCGGCGCCGCCGCGACCGTCGACGCGATCCGCGCGCTCCGGTCCAATTCGTTCGAGGTGGAGTCGCTGCAGGAGATCCTGTCGTCGTGACCTCGGGCAAGCCGCTGGTGCTGGCGCTCTCCGGCGGGGGCGGGCACGCAGCCGCTCACGCGGGAGTGATCCTCGAACTGGCGGCCCAGGGCGTGCGGCCCACCGGCTACGCGGGCGTGTCGGGCGGCGCGCTGGTGGCGGCCGCCTACCTCGGCGGCGCCAGCATGGAGGCGCTGGTCGACGAGGCCTCCCGTCTGCACCCATGGTTCTGGGTGCGCGGCTGGGGCGGCGGCCTTCTCTCCGGAACCAAGCTCGGCATCCTGATCGACGAATTCCTGCCCAAGGAGACGTTCGAGGAGCTTTCGGCCCCCCTTGCGGTGCTTGCCACCGACATGGACAGCGGGCAGGGCGTGGTCTTCAGGACCGGCAACGTGCGCGACGCGGTGCGCGCGTCGTGCAGCTTCCCCGGGATCTTTCCGCCCTTCATCTGGGAGGGGCGGCGTCTTTACGACGGCGGCGTCACCGACGTGGTCCCGGTGAGGCTCGCGCGAGAGCTCGCGGGCGACGACGGCGTGGTGATCGCGGTGGACGTGAACGGCGGCACGAAGTGGCCGGCCGCGGAATCCTTCGTGGCCATCGCCCTGCGCGCCGGACTGACCCTGCTCCGGTCGAGGACGCGGGTGGAGCTGTCGGGCGCCGATCTGGTGGTGGCGCCGGCCATGGGCGACTCGGGCTGGATGCAGCCGCGCAAGATACCCGCCTTCTTCGAGGCCGGGCGCGAGGCCGCGCGCACCGCCCTTCCGGAGATCCTGCGCCTGATCGCGTGACCCCTGAAACAACCTTGACGAAGCTTGCGCGTCGCGCCGTCGTTCTGCTCCTTCTCCTCGGAGTGGCGGTTCTCCTGCTCCCCGCGGAGAGGACGCCGCGAACCGGGCAGTGGTTTGCGAGGCTTGGCGTCGAGCCGCGGGTCGCGCGCATCGGGCGATTCGACGTGCGCTACGTCCGGAAGGGCCAGGGGCCGTCCGTGATCCTGATCCACGGTCTCGCTTCCTCCATCTACTCGTGGGCCGACGTGATCGGGCCGCTCTCGGAGCGCTTCGATGTGATCGCCCTCGACCTCCCCGGCTTCGGCGCGTCGTCGAAGCCGGACGATCTCGCCTTTGGCGACTACGAGCCGACCCTGGTCGGACTGATGGCCGCCCTCGATGTGCCGAAGGCCCACTTCGTCGGCAACAGCATGGGCGGCGCGGTGTCGCTGCTCATGGCCGCGCGCGAGCGCGACCGGGTCGACCACGTGGTGATCCTCGACTCCGCCGGGTTCAACCTGAAGCCCGGGGAGCGTCCCTTCCTGGCGAGGCTCCTCGCGAGCCGGGCCGCGGGCCCGCTCTCGGAGCGCCTGCCCGTGAAGCGACTGCTCACCCGCCTCTTCCTGAAGCGCCTGATCCGGGACGAAACCCGGATCACCGGCGAGCGGGTGGACGAGTACGTGGCGCCGTTCCTGAGCCCGGGCGCCCTGGCCTCGGCGCGATCGCTCCTGCTCTCCCGGGTCGACGAAGACTTCGAGAAGGACCTCGCCTCCATCCAGGCGCCAACCCTCGTGCTGTGGGGACGCTTCGATCCCTGGCTTCCCCTGTCCCATGCCGACCGTTTCGTGGCGGAAATAAAGGGCGCGCGCAAGGTGGTGCTCGAGACCGGCCACATGCCCCAGGAGGAGAAGCCCCTCGAGGTGGCCCGGCTCATAGGAGACTTCCTGGTCTCATGAAAGTTCGATTCCGCGGCCTGGCCCTGAGTCTCGCCTTCGCTGCCGGGGGCTTCGGCTGCGCGAAGGAGGCGGGCGTCGATCTCAGCATCTATTCCGCGAACCTCGTGGACGGGACGGTGGTGGGCGAGGGCAAGGCCTTCGTGGCCGACGTCCAGGGCCGGATGATCCACATCGACGACGTGGGGATGCGCGTGCTTCCCGCCTCCCCGCCCTCGAAGATCGTGCTGAAGACCGACATCCCGCGCGGAGGCCTTCTCACCGTCGCCGCGGGAATCCCGGAGGACAAGCAGTCGAAGGGCGCGGTGGAATTCGTGATCAGCGTGATGGAGAACGGCCAGAGCCACACCGTGCTGACCCAGGTCATCGACCCCATCTCCAGGCCCGAGCATCGCGTCTTCGTGAACCTCAGGGCGGATCTCTCCCGCTTCGCGGGCCGGGATCGCCAGGTCGTGCTCGAGACCCGCGCCTTCGAGAAGGATGGCGACCTCTTCCGCGCCTACTGGGGCGCCCCCGCCATCTCCGTGGACCCGAAGTTCGCGGTGCGGAAGGATCCCCTGGTCATCGTCTATCTCGTGGACACCCTGCGCGCCGACCACACCACCCCCTACGGCTACGGGCGGAAGACCACGCCCGAACTCGAGAAGTTCGCGGCGGACGCGGTCCTGTTCGAAAACGGCATCGCCCACGCCTCCTGGACCAAGCCCTCGGTCGCGTCGCTCATGACCTCGCGCCTGCCTTCGCGCCATCGCGCGGTGCAGTTGCGCGACCCCCTCGACTCCGGCCAGGTGACCCTCGCCGAGATGCTCGACTCGAAAGGCTTCGCCACGGGCGCGGTGATCGCGAACTCGGTGGTGTACGCCGCCGACTCCAACTTCCACCAGGGCTTCGACGTGTTCGAGGGCATGCACGGCGACGAGGGCCGCCGCTCGAAGCTCGTGGACACGCGCCTCGTGGTGGACAAGGCTCTCGAGTTCCTCGATTCGCGGCGCGGCCTGCCCACCTTCCTCTACGTCCACACCATGGACCCGCACGTGCCCTACGCGCCACCTCCGCCCTTCGACACCCTGTTCGACCCGAAGCCTCTTCCCGACCATCCCGGCGTCGATCCCCGCACGGACTTCAAGGAGCCCCTCGATCGCGAGCGCCTGATCGCGCAGTACGACGGGGACATCGCGTACGGCGACCGGCAATTCGGTCGCTTCATCGACGAGGTGAAGAAGCGCGGCCTCTACGACGACGCCCTGATCTTCTTCGTGAGCGACCACGGCGAGGAGTTCCTCGACCATGGCGGATGGCTCCACGGCCGGTCGGTCTTCGACGAGCTCATTCGCGTTCCCCTGATCGTCAAGTTCGCGGGGAAGCAGGGTGCTCGGTCAAGGGTCCCGCAGATGGTCGCCCTGTCCGACATCCTGCCTACCATCCTCGAGGCCTCCGGCATGCCCGTGCCCGATCCGCCTGCGATCATCGGCCGGCCGCTGCAGGGGGTGGCCTTCGCGAAGGCCCCCGAACAGACCGTGGTCTCGGAGATCTCGCATCGCGGTTTCGTCTCTTCGGGAATCCGCACCGGGCAGGCGAAGTACATCCGCCGGTTCTCGCCCCAGGCCGACGAGGTGTACTTCGACCTCGTGAAGGACCCGAAGGAGCAGACGAACCTCATGGGCCAGAACCCGCCCGGAGCGCGGCGGCTGCGCTCCGCGGTCGAGGCGACCATGCAGGTGACCCCGTACCGGTACGCGATCCGCGCGCTTTCGCCCCAGCCCCAGACCCTGTGGGTCGAGACCACGGGCTGGATCGAGGGTGTGGAAACCGCGGGCCTGGGTCTCAGCGAGAAGGCCGAGCTCAAGGGCAACGGCCGCCTGCTCGAGATCACGCTTTCGCCGAAGGCGGGCATGCCGCGCGAGGTGTTTTTCCGCGTGCGTCCGGTGGGCGTTCCCGTCACCCTGCGCGGCCGGATGGGAGGGCGCGAGCTCGCCCCCGCCGATGTGTTCGTGGGCGAGCAGGGCGGGCATCCAAAGTCCCTGCCCTTCCCGCTTCCCGAACTCGACGGCGACTCGGTGGAGGGGATGTTCAAGCCCGGGGCCTCGAGGACCGGCGTCCTCATCTATCTCGACGCCCCGTCGGGACGGGTGGTGCAGGACCTCGATCCGGCCGAACGCGAGCACTTGTGCGCGCTCGGCTACATCAACTGCTCGGGCGGCGCGGACAAGAAGGTCCATTGACCCTCGACGCCCCGTTTGCCCGCCCCCGCCTGGTTGTCTTCGACCTCGACGGGACCCTGATCGATTCCATCGGCGACATCGCGTCCTCGGCGAACGGATCCCTGGTCGAGGCGTACGGCGAGAGCGCCCGGC
>DAORUA010000195.1:0-7465 GCA_035432945.1 Vicinamibacteria bacterium
TCTTCGGCTGGATGGGCTATCCCATGCAGATCAAGATCGACTTCCTCTGCCGCGATTCGATCCTGGCCGCGCCCCTGGTGCTCGACCTGGCCCTCTTCTTCGACCTGGCCAAGCGCGCGGAGATGAGCGGCATCCAGGAATGGCTGTCGTTCTACTTCAAGAGCCCGCAGGTGGCGCCGGGTCTGTATCCCGAGCACGATCTGTTCATCCAGCTCATGAAGCTCAAGAACACGCTGCGCCACCTGCGCGGCGAGGATCTCATCACCCACCTCGGGCTCGAGTACTACGACTGACGCCCGCCGGGAAGCGGGACCGAGGTTAGGAGGACCGGATATGGCAGCACTGGGAGTCGGGGTCGTTCTCAAGCAGATCGTGGCGGTCTCCGCCACCTGGAACAACTGCCGGGTGCTTCATTCGGATTCGATCGGGATCGCATTCGAGGTGGAACGCACCATCGCGGAGACCGGCACCATCGAAACCGCGGTCTCCCAGCTCTTCGTGCCCTGGACGAGCGTGAAGCACGTCCTGGTGATGGAGCACACCCTCTAGGTCCGGCGCTGTTTCTCCAGGAGCAGCGCCACTAGCGTCTTCGCGTCCTCGATCCTCCCCTTCGCCACGAGGTCGAGGGCGGCGGGCAGCGACAGGTCGCGGATCTCGATGCGCTCGTCGGGGTCCGGTTCCGAAGCGCTCGCGAAGAACCCGGTGGCCCGGTAGATGGTCACCGTCTCGTCGCAGAACCCGGGGCTCGGCAGGATGCGGAGGAGCCGCTCCCACGAGCGAGCGCCGAGGCCCACCTCTTCGCGAAGCTCGCGCTTCGCGGCCCGCAGGGGAGTTTCGCCCCGATCGATGCGTCCGGCCGGAAGCTCGATGACCATCTTCCCGTAGGCGCAGCGATACTGGCGGATGAGCATGACCCGCCCGTCGTCGTGCACGGGCAGGACGGCGACCGAACCGGAGTGCCGGATGATGTCGCGCCGGGCCCGGACTCCGCCCGGCTCGCGCAGGATGCCGCTCTCAATCGAGAACACCGGCCCCTTGTACACAGTCTTCATGATCCCGAGCCTTTCTTTCCCCTCGCCCCGGCTTCCTTCAAGTCATGTCGGAGCCGCTCCAGATCCTCCGGCCACGGCGCTTCGAACCGCAGGGCCTCGCCGCTCGCCGGATGGACGAAGCCCAGCACCTGCGCGTGGAGCGCGGGCCGGGGGAAGGAAGCGAGGATGCCCCGGAACGCCTCGGGCGACCGCGCGGCGATGGCGGCCGCGCCATAGGTGTGGTCGCCCACCAGCGGACACTTGAGGGACGCCAGGTGGACGCGGATCTGATGCGTCCGCCCGGTGTGGAGAGTGAGGCGGACGACACTCGCGGGGCCAAGGATCTCCGTGACCTCGTAATCGGTATGGGCCGCGCGCCCATCCGCGGTCACCGCCATCCTTTGCCGGTGGCGGGGATCACGCCCGATGGCGAGTCGCACCGTGCCCCTGGCCGGGCGCGGAGTTCCCAGGCAGATCGCCGCGTAGATCTTGGTGACCGTCCGTCCCTTGAACTGCGCGGAGAGCGATCGATGCGCCTGGTCGTTCTTGGCCACCACCAGGAGGCCGGACGTGCCCTTGTCGAGGCGATGGACGATTCCCGGCCGGGTGACCCCGCCGATCTGCGACAGGGTCCCACAGTGCTCCAGGAGGGCCGCAGCCAGGGTTCCGCGGACCACTCCGGCGCCGGGATGGACCACCACCCCCGCGGGCTTGCAGACCACGAGCAGCGATTCGTCCTCATAGAGGATGTTCAAGTCGCCGCGTTCGGGCACGAGGGTCGAGGCGATGGCCGCCGGGATCTCCATGGAGAGGCGGTCTCCGAGACGCAGTTTCGCGGAAGCCCTGGGCGGCAAGCCGTTCACGAGGATGGCGCCCGCCTCGATCAGTCCGTGGATCCGGGAGCGCGACAGGTCCGGAAAGGCCTCCGCGAGGGCCTTGTCCACCCGCAGGCCCGCGTGCCCGGCGCCGGCCTCGAGCAGCCGCCGCTCGCCCTGGGTGGAATCAGACGGTTTCGGGCGGTCGCTTGGCAATGACGGGAAGGGCCGCGAGGGTCAGGAAGACGACGATGAGGGCGATGAACTGAGAGGTGCTCAGGGCGCCGCCGAAGACCGTGCCGCGCGCCACGTCGCCCCGGAAGAACTCGAGGCTGAAGCGGAGGATGGCGTAGAGGATGAGATAGAGCGCGAAGACCTGGCCGTGGAACTTCCGCTTCTTGAGGACCGCGAGCAGGAGGAAGAGGAGGAGGAGGGTGCCGAACGACTCGTAGAGCTGAGAGGGGTGGAGCGGCACGCCCAGCGGCACGCCCACCAGGGCGTGCGCGTCTTCGCTGTGGAAGATCACCGACCAGGGCATGGTCGAAGAGGAGCCGTAGCAGCAGCCCGCCGCGAAGCAGGCGAGGCGCCCGATGCACTGGCCGAGCGCCACCGCGGGCGCCAGAACGTCGAGGGTCGAGAACAGGGGGAGACCGTGCTTCCGGATGTACCACCACGCGACCGGGATGCCGCCGAGGAGGCCGCCGTAGAAGACGCCTCCGCTCTGCAGGACGTCGAGCAGGGCGCGGGGGCTCGCCCGGTACTGGTCGAAGTCGACCACGATGAGAAGGAGCTTGGCGCCCACCAGGCCGGCGATGATGGACGCGATGCCCAGGTCCTGGACCTTCTGCGGATCGAGCCCGTTCTTCTTCGCGAGGCGCCCGGCGAGCCACAGCGCCGCGAGGAGGGCGGCCACGAGCAGCACGCCGTACATGTGCAGGGAGAACGGGCCCAGGTGCCGGCCGAAGAGTTCGAAGGCGGGGATGGTGAAGAGTTTCGGGAACATGGAGGGATTGCTTTGCTTCCTAGGACGAGGGGACGGAGGAGGCCTTCGCCGCGGTTTCACGGTCGCGGGGCCGGAACGAGTCGATGACCAGGAGGACGAGGCCGATGCTGATGGCCGAATCGGCCACGTTGTAGTTGGGCCACACGTGGGTTTCCCAGTACATCTTCACGAAGTCGACGACGTAGCCGAAGCGGACGCGGTCGATCAGGTTGCCGATGGCGCCCCCGATGACCAGGCTGAGGGCGAAGCGGGGGAGCCGCTCTTCGCGGGGGATGGTCCGCGCGTAATAGGTGAGCGCTCCGAGCGCGATGGCGCTCATCAGCGCGAACACGTACGGCTTGCCGGGGATCTGCGCGCCGGAGAGGAAGCCGAACACCGCGCCCGAGTTCCGGACATGCTGGAGGCTCAGGAGCCCGGAGATGAGGGGCACGTCCTCGTAGAGGGGCAGCTTCTGGATGACCAGGAACTTCGTGATCTGGTCGAGGACGACGATGGAAAGAGGCAGCACGAAGGGCTTCATCGCGGGCCCACCTCGAGAACCACCGCGGAACAGCGCGGGCACAGGGCCCCGCGCGCGTCCGCCTCGCCCGCGGAGGCATTCGTCCGGGAGTAGGTCCAGCAGCGGGAGCACTTCACGCCTTCGGCGCGCGCGACTTCGAACCCGAGTTCGCCGCTCGCGGTCTCCTCGAGCCGGACTTCGCTCACGATGAAGAGGTTGGCGAGATTGCCCGGGAAGGGTGCTTGAAGCGCCTCGTGCGCGCGGAGGGGAGCGAGGGCGGCCGCGGAACCCTTGATCAGCAGCGACGCCTCCAGGGAGGAGGCGATGGTCTTGGCCGCGCGGGCGGTCTCGAGCGTCTTCAGCGCCGCCTCCCGGGCCTCGAGCAGCGGCTTCCAGGCTGCGAGCACGCTCGCGTCGGGAGTCACCGGATCCGGGAACACGCGCTCGTGCACGGTTCCAGGTTCGGCCCGGTGCAACGATTCGTAGATCTCGTCTCCGGTGAAGACGAGCAGCGGCGCCATGTAGCGCGCCAGCCCGTCCGCGATCCGGAACATCGCGGCCTGCGCGGAGCGGCGCCTCGGCCCGTTCGCGGCATCGCAGTAGAGCCGGTCCTTCAGGACATCCATGTAGAAGGCGGACAGCTCGACCGTGCAGTAGTGGACGAGCAGGGTGTGAAGCGCGTGATAGTCGTGCGCCTCGTAGGCGGCGCGCATCCTCGCCTCGAAGTCGTGGTGGACGGCGAGCGCGTACTGGTCGAGGGGCTCGGTAACCTGGTGGCCGGCCGAGGGATCGAAGTCGAAGAGGTTCGAGAGAAGGAACCGCGAGGTGTTGCGGATCTTGCGGTAGGCCTCGGCCACCCGCTTCAGCAGCTCGTCCGAGATACGCATGTCCTCCCGGAAGTCGACCATGGAGACCCACAGGCGCAGGACGTCGGCGCCATACTGCTTGATCGCCTTGTCCGCCTCCACCGTGTTTCCGAGGCTCTTCGACATCTTCCGGCCTTCGCCATCCATGGTGAAGCCATGGGTGAGCACGGTCTTGAAGGGCGCGTGGTCGCGCGTGCCCACGCTCACCAGGAGAGAGGAGTGGAACCAGCCGCGATGCTGGTCGGAGCCTTCGAGGTACAGATCGGCGATGGCGGGGACCTTGCGGTCCGGATGGGCCTCGAGGGCGGCGTGGAGCGAGCCCGAGTCGAACCACACGTCGAGGATGTCGTCTTCGCGGCGGAACTTCGTCCCCGAGCACTTGCGGCACTTGAAGCCCTCGGGCAGGAAAAAGGCGATGTCGCGCGCGAACCACGCGTCCGCGCCTTCCTGGTCGAAGGTGTCCGCCACCCGGCCGAGGATGGAGGTTTCGAGGTGCGGCTCCTCGCAGGCGACGCAGTACGCCGCGGGGATGGGCACGCCCCAGAGGCGCTGGCGCGAGATGCACCAGTCGGGCCGCGACGCGATCATGTTCGAGATCCGGTCCTCGCCCCAGGCGGGGATCCAGCGGGTGGCCTTGATCTCGGAGAGCGCCTTCTCGCGGAAGCCGCGGCGGTCCATGGCGATGAACCACTGGGCGGTGGCGCGGAAGATCACGGGGTTCTTGCAGCGCCAGCAGATGGGATACGAGTGGGAGTAGGGCACGGTGGAGACGAGGCGGCCGTGCTCGCGCAGGAATTCGGTGATCTTCGGGTTGGCGTCCCAGATCTTCATCCCCGCGAAGTGCTCGATATCGGTCGTGAAGAAGCCTCGGTCGGTGACCGGGCAGTCGACTTCGAGACCGTACTTGATGCCGGTGTCGTAGTCGTCCGCGCCGTGGCCGGGCGCGGTGTGGACGATGCCGGTGCCCGCCTCCAGGGTGACGTAGTCGGCGAGGACCCCGGGCGAGGTCCGGTCGATCCAGGGATGCCGGAAGTCGAGGCCCTCGAAGACGTCGCCCTTCACCGTGGCCAGCGGGTCGCCCAGGGCCAGGGCCTGAACCGTTCGCGCGCGTGAGACGGTGGCGTCCTTGAGCCCGGTGGCGACGATCGCGACCGCGCCGCCCGGCGACTCTTCATAGAAGCCGTACTCGAGTTCCGGGTTGAAGGCGAGCGCTCGATTGGCGGGGAGGGTCCAGGGGGTGGTGGTCCAGGTGATGGCGTGAACGCTGCGGCCGGCCACCACCGGCGCCTTCGCGGCCAGGGCCGCAACCCCGGTCGCGCTCAGCGGGAAGCGCACATCCACGGAAGGCGAGACGTGATTCTCCTCGTACTCGATCTCCGCCTCGGCGAGCGCGGTCTTGCAGGAGAGGCACCAGTGGACGGACTTCCGCGCCTTGTAGACGAGATCGCGCTCGACGAATTTCGCGAGGGCCCGCACGATCGTGGCCTGGTACGACTTCGCCATGGTGTAGTACGGGTGCGTCCACTCAGCGGAGACGCCGAGCCGCTCGAACTCCTCGCTCTGGATCCCCACGAACTTCTGGGCATGGGCCTGGCAGGCCTGGCGGAAGGCCACGGGGGAGAGCTGACTCTTCTTCGACCCGAGGCTCTTGTCGACCTGCAGTTCGATGGGCAGGCCGTGGCAGTCCCAGACCGGGGTGAAGGGCGCGTCGAAGCCGAGCATGGAGCTGCGCTTGAGCGAGAGGTCCTTGAGCGTCTTGTTGACCACGTGCCCGAGATGGATGTGGCCGTTCGCGTAGGGGGGGCCATCGTGCAGGATCCATTGCGGCCGGCCCTTGCGGGCCTCGCGCACCCGGGCGTAGAGATTGCGCGCCTTCCAGGCGGAAAGTCGCTTCGGCTCCGAGTCGGGCAGGTTTGCCTTCATGGGGAAGGCGGTCTGCGGCAGGTTCAGAGTGTTCTTCCAGTCGTTGGCTTCGCTCATTACAATCCGTCCATTCTCTCATTTCACCAAGGCCTGCCAGAATCCGCCAGGACAGCATCCCGCTCTCTTTCTCAGGTTTTCCTCTTTCTCTCCCTTATGACCCCCAAACGCGCATTGGCCCTCTTCGCCGCCTTCGTGATCGGAGCGCTCTCATCCTGCGCCTCGACCGAGGAGTGCGGCACCTGTTCCGGCGACTCGGATTGTCGCGCGGGCTTCTTCTGTTCCACGTTCTCGGACGGCACCCGAAGGTGCGCCTCCGGCATGGGCGATACGACCTGCGGTAAGAAGTAGCGCACCATGGCGCGGGGCCGCTGCCGCCCGCGCCAGAACCGCCGATCTCGAATCACCATGCCTCAGGGGCGACCCCGAAACGCGAGGCGTGTCCTCGTGGCCCAGTCCTACTTCCTCCGTTTCGACCCGAAACTGCGGAGGGCGGGCCAGCCCATGCCTCCGCTCGGCTCGTTGATCTGCGCGGCCGTGCTCCGGGACCGCGGCTTCGACGTCCGCTTCTTCGACGCCATGCTCGCGGCCTCCGAGCAGGAGTGCGCCCGGGCCATGGATCGCGAGGCGCCGGAGACGCTCGTCATCTTCGAGGACAGCTTCAACTACCTCACCAAGATGTGCCTCGAGAGGATGCGCGAAGCGGCGGCCCTTCTGATCGCCATGGCCCGCGACCGCGGGATCGCGGTGGTGGTGGCCGGGTCGGACGCGACCGACGACCCCGGGTTCTTCCTCCGCGCCGGCGCCTCCGCGGTGGCCCGGGGAGAGGCGGAGTTCTCGGTGGCCGAGTGGCTGGACGATCCGGGGCGCCCGGTGAGAGGGATCGTGACCCTCGGGGAAGGCGGCGTGGTCCTGGCCGGCGCGCCGCGCTCGCCGGTCGCCGATGTCGACGCGATTCCTTCTCCGGCCTGGGATCTCATCGACATCGAGGCCTATCGGCGGATCTGGACGCGCCGGCATGGCCGTTTCTCGCTGCCCCTGGCCACGAGCCGCGGCTGTCCCTTTCACTGCAACTGGTGCGCGAAGCCTATCTGGGGCCAGCGTTACCACGCGATGTCGCCCGCGCGGGCCGCGCGCGAGGTGGTTTCACTGAAACGGCTCGGCGCCACCCACGTGAACGTCCTCGACGACATCCTCGGGCTGAAGCCGGGCTGGCTCGAGGAGTTCGGGGCGGAACTCGCGCGGCAGGACGCGGTCCTGCCCTTCCAGTGCCTTTCACGCGCCGACCTCCTGACCGAGAGCACGGTCAGGGCGCTCGCGGGCGCCGGGTG
>DAORUA010000196.1:0-7344 GCA_035432945.1 Vicinamibacteria bacterium
GGCCCCGCCCCGGTGCCGCCGCCCGCAGGCGCGCGGATAACGCAGGGGACGCTCGCTCCCCAGCGATAACGGGTCTTGGCCAGGTTGTTCACGATCTGGTTGAAACCGCAGGTGATGAAATCGCCGAACTGCATCTCCACCACGGGCACCAGGCCGTCGATGGCGAGGCCGAGAGCCGCGCCGAGAATGCCGGACTCGATGATCGGGGTGTTGCGCACGCGCCCGCGCCCGAACTCCTCGACGAAGCCCTTCGTGACCTTGAACGCTCCGCCGTACTCGGCGATGTCCTGTCCCATGAGCACGATCCTCGGATCGCGCCGCATGCCGGTCTGGAGCGCGTCGCTGATCGCGTCGATGTAGCGCATCTCCCGGGCCGGCGCTCCCGCCGCGGGCGGCACGGGTGCGGGCGCCTCCGCGTAGACCGCGGCGATCTCCTTCGCCCGGGTCGACTTCGGCGCGGGGGTGTCGAGGGCCTCGTCGGCCAGCCGGTCGATCTCGGCCTTGATGGTCTCGCGCAGGGTGTCGATCTCGAAACTGCTGATCACGCCCTTCGCCTTGAGCAGGGTCTCGAAGCGGGCGAGGGGATCCTTCCTCGCCCATTCCTCGAAGAGGGCCGGGGGAACGTAGGCGGTGCCCGAGGCCTCCTCGTGGCCGCGCATCCGGAAGGTCTCGAACTCGAGCAGGGTGGGGCCGTCTCCCGCCCGCGCGCGGCTCGCGGCTGTGGTCACGGCCGCGTACACCGCGAGGATGTCGTTGCCGTCCACGGTCTCGCCGGGCATGCCGTACCCGATGGCCCGGTCGGAGAGTCGCTTGCACGCGTACTGCTCGCGGGTCGGGGTGGAGAGGCCGTACTGGTTGTTCTCGATGACGAAGAGGACGGGCAGCTTCCACACCGCGGCCAGGTTCAACGCCTCGTGGAAGTCGCCCTCGCTGGTGGAGCCGTCTCCGGTGAAGGTCGCGGCCACCCTCTCGCTTCTCTTGAGCTGGCTGGAGAGCCCGAGCCCGCAGGCCACCGGGAGCATGGCCCCGAGGTGCGAGATCATGCCCACCAGCGACTTCTCGGGCAGGCCGAAATGGAAGGTGCGGTCGCGGCCGTGGGTGAAGCCGCCGCTCCGGCCGAAGAGCTGCCGGAAGAGCCGCAGCATGTCGACGGACCTCGTGGTCCACACCCCGAGGTTCCGGTGCATGGGCAGGATCCAGTCGTTCGAGCGAAGGGCCGCGGTGACGCCCACCGCGATCGCCTCCTGCCCGATGCCGGAGAACCACTTGGAGAGCCGTCCCTGTCGAAGCAGCACGAGGGCCTTCTCTTCGATGATGCGGGGGACGAGGAGGGCGCGGTGCAGGGCGCGAAGGTCGGCGGGCGGGAGGCGCGAGTCGGAGGCGATCTCGCCGGCCGCGATCACCTCGGGCCCGGAGCGGTCCGTATCGACGCGGTCAGCGGCCATATGCGCTCAAAGTTTATCAGCGGCCAGCGCGGCGAAGCCCTTCGTCGGTTTCAGGCCTCGCGGCAATTAAGATGCGCTTCCCCTGCCATGACCATGATGCGTGCCGCCGTGTATCGAGGATCCCCGAGGCTGGAGGTGGAGGAGATCCCAAGGCCCGAGCCCGGCCCCGGTGAGATCCTGGTTCGAGTGGAGGTCTGCGGGGTCTGCGGCACCGACATCAAGAAGATCGACAAGGCCCTGGTCGCGCCTCCCCGCGTCTTCGGACACGAGATCGCGGGCGTGGTCGCGGGCCGGGGCGGGGGCGTCACGAAGTTCAAGGAGGGCGACCGCGTGGTCGTCCATCACCACATCCCCTGCCTCCGGTGCTTCTACTGCGAGCGAAAGCTCTACGCCCAGTGCGCGGTCTACAAGGAGAACGGGACCACCGCGGGCTTCGAGCCTGCGGGAGGCGGCTTCGCCGAGTACCTGAAGGCGGCGCCGCACATCGTGGAGCGGGGCACGATCCCGATCCCGTCGGGGGTGAAGGCGGAAGTGGCCTGCCTGGTCGAACCTGTGAACACCTGCCTGAAGGCCGTCGACCAGGCGCGGCTGCAGCGGGGCGAGACCGTCCTCGTGGTGGGCCAGGGCCCCATCGGCTCGATGCTGATGCAGCTTGCGAAGGCGCGCGGCGCGCGCGTGCTCGCGTCCGACCTTTCGAAGGTCCGGCTCGACCTCGCGCGGTCCCTCGGAGCCGTGACTTTCGATCCGGCCTTCGGGCCGGTCGAGGAGTGGGTCCGCTCCGAGACCTCGGGCCGGGGCGCCGACGTGGTCCTGCTCGCGGCCACCGGGCAGACCGCCTTCGACGCGGCGGTGGAGGCCGCCCGGCCCGGCGGGCGGATCGTTCCCTTCTCCGCCACCTCGCGCGGGGAGACGTACCAGGTCGACCTCGGCCTGCTCGCCGCGGCCGAGAAGCAGATCGTGAGCGTCTACAGCGCGTCGGTGGACGTCCAGGCCGAGGCCGCCGATCTCGTCTTTCGGGAAGGGGTCAGGCTCGAGCCCCTGCTCACCGACTTCTTCCCCCTGAGCCGCGTGAACGACGCCATCGAGTTGTTCCGGCGTCCCGCGGCGGCCACCCTGAAGATAGCCATCGACATGAGGCGCGCATGAGGGCCGCGGTGCTCTACGGCCCGGGCGACGTCCGGGTCGAGGAGATCGAGGCCCCCGTTCCCGGCCCCGGGGAGATCGTGGTCCGCACCCTCGCCGCCTTCACCTGCGGCACCGACCGCAAGGTGGTGAGCCGCGGCTATCACGCGAAGATGCTGAAGCCGCCCTGCGTCTTCGGGCACGAGGCCGCGGGCGAAGTCGCGGCGGTGGGGACGGGGGTCACGTCCTTCAAGCCGGGGGACCTCGTGGTGGCCGCGAATTCCGCACCCTGCGGCGTCTGCCGGCCTTGCGAACGGGGCCGGGAGAGCCTTTGCGAGGATCTGCTCTTCTGGAACGGGACGTTCGCGGACGCGTACCTCGTGCCGGCCCGGGTGGTGGCGAGGAACGTCGTGCCCCTCGACGGGGTGGCGCCCGAGGACGCGGCCATGACCGAACCCCTCGCCTGCTGCGTGAAGGGCGTTCTCGAAGCCGGCGTCCAGGAAGGGGATCACGTTCTCGTCATCGGCGCGGGTCCGGTCGCCCTGATGCTCACCCGGTTGTGCGCGCTCAAGGGCGCTTACGTCACCGTCGCGGCCCGCCGGCCCGAGGCGCTCGCGAACGCGAAAGCTCACGGCGCGGCTGAGTGCCTTTCTATCCGCTCCGCGGAGTCCGGCCTGGTCTTCGAGGAACGGCCCGGCGCGATGTTCGACATCATCTTCGACTCGGGCGGGGCCGCGGAGACCGCCTCCCTCGCCATCCGCTCGGCCGCCCGCGGCGGCGTGGTGAATCTTTTCGCCGGGTGTCCGGCGGGGACGAAGATCGAGGTGGACGTCACCCGCGTCCACTACGACGAGATTCGCATCCACGGAACCTTCCATCACACCCCGTCCGCGTTCCGGGAGTCGTTCCGGTTGATCGCCACCGGCGCGGTCGAGCCCAGGAAGTTCGTGAGCGGCCGGAAGACCCTCGCGGAGCTGCCGGAGAGTCTGATCCACCCCGCGGCGGGAGTTTTGAAGACGCTGGTGGTGTTTTAGGGCGCCAACGGTTGGTGGGTCGCCCTAATTCAGCGCCCCCGGGGTCGCGAGGCCGAACGGGGCGATCCTGGCCTGGAAGCGGGAGCCGTCCGCGCTCACCATGTTGTAGTGGCCTTCCATGGTCCCGAACGGGGTCTCCAGCGGGCAGAAGCTCGTGTACTCGAACGACTGGCCGGGCTGAAGCACGGGCTTCTCTCCGACCACGCCCGGACCCTCGACCGTCTCGATGTCCCCGTCCGCGTCCTTGATGATCCACTTTCGGGACATCAGCTGGACCGGCACCGACTCGGTGTTCGTGATCGTCACCGTGTAGGCGAAGACGAACTTGTTGGTGTGCGGGTTGCTTCGCTCCTCGAGGAAGCGCGCGCTCACCTGCACCTTGACCCCGTTCGTGATGGTCTCGCTCATCGCCCTCGAGATCCTACTGCGATCGTGGCCGGGGCCGCGAGATCGCCGCTCACGCCTCGAGCGGGTGGATGAGAATGCCCGACGGGATCTTCGGGTGGAAGAACGTGCTCTTGGGCGGCATCGACTCCGACGCGTCCGCCACCGCCGCGATGTGCCGCAGGGGCGTCGCCCGCATCAGGACCGCCACCGCTCCCGGATGGGCCTGAAGCTCGGTGCGCGCGTCCGCGAGGGAGTGGACGAACTCCACCTTCGGCTCGGTCATCCCGAGGTGCTTGAAACCCGCCTGGTGCAGGAAGTAGGTGTCGAGGTCCTTGAGGCACTGCGGCGCCTCTTTCGGCAGTTCGTCCTCGACGCCCGGAGCCGATTCGCACACGATGGCCTTGCCGTCCGGCCAGAGCAACGCGAACGCGAAGGGCAGGGTCGAGTTCGCGACTTCGCGCGCCGCCTTTTCCGCGCTGTCCACCGCGCTCAGGAGGTACCGGCCTTCGAGGCGGGTCGTCACCTCCGCGGGCGTCGGCGCGCCGAAGAGGATCCGGTGATAGGGGAGAACCACCAGTCCCTCGTCGTTCGGACAGAAGTAGCCGTAGGTCACGCCGCCTTCCGGCCCCACCTCTCGCAGGTATCGCTGCGCCGTCGCGTACCGGTGATGGCCGTCGGCGACGTAGGAAGGACCGCTCCCCGCGCTGCGGGCGAGTTCCTCGATGTTGTCGGACTTCGTGACCGCCCACACCGTGTGCGCGATGCCGTCGTCGTCGGTGTAGGTCGCGAGCACCGGGTGGGTTTCCTTGGCCTTCGCGGCCGCTTTCGCGAAGGATCCCTTGTCCTCGAAGAACAGGAAGATGGGGGAGAAGTTCGCCCGGGTCGCCTTCAGGACCGAGAAGCGATCCTCCTTCGCCGGCCCCCGGGTCTTTTCGTGCGGCCGGATCAGGGGCGAGCCCTCGGGCTCCACCTTGAAGCGCGCCAGGATGCCGGAACGGATGTACGTCCGGCCTTCCCAGGAGAACCGCTGCTCCAGGAGGTAGATCGCGGGATCCTTGTCCTGGACCACGGTCCCGTCCTCGCGCCATCCCTTGAATATCTCGCCGATCCGCTCGTAGCCGCGATCGCCGTCGGCGGGATCCTTCAGGATCACTCGCGCGACGTTGCCCGGGTGCCTCGCCAGCAGCTTCTTCCGATAGTCCTCGGAGATGACGTCGTAGGGCGGGGCCAGCAGACTCTCGAGGGGGGCGAGCGGCCCCGGGTACCTCAGCGCGCGGAAGGGTCGGATGTCGGTCATGGGCCGCGAAGCTTAGACCCGCCGGCCCCTGCGGGGCTAGCCTTCGATGTAGCTGATCTTGGTGCTGCCGAGCTGGATCTGGTCGTTGTGCTTGAGCACCGCGCGATCGACGCGGGCGGAGTTGAGCAGAGTGCCGTTGCGGCTCTTGAGGTCGAGGATCACGTGCTTGTCGCCCTCGATTTCCACCCGGCAGTGGAAGCTCGAGATCCGCGGGTCCTTCAGGACCAGGTCGTTCCGGGGATGGCGCCCGATCGCGAAGGTGGGGGTGGTGAGGGCGACGTCCTCGGTCTTGTCCTCGGCGGTGATCCGGAGCAGGCGGCCCTTCTTCTGCCCTCCCAGGTCGGGGATGGCGTGGAGCTTGGCCGTCGAGTCCGCGGTTCTCACCGGGGCCTCGATCTTCGGGGTCGCCTCCGCGGGGGAGCCCGACAACCGCTGCGCCTCGATCTGCTGGGCGGTGTACTTGTTGGTCGGACCGCCGAGGTCTGCGCCACCCGGGGCCGGGGGAGCCGGGCTCGGTGGCGGAGCGGCCGCGGGGGGGCGGTCGGTGGCCGGTTTTCCCGTGCGCTGGGGCGGCAGCAGGTCGGTCAGGTGAAGGGCGCACACCACGTGCATCGCGCAAAGTGCGGTGTGCTCGTCGAGGCCGGAACGCTTGACCAGGTCCTCGATCGTGCGCTCTCCGTTCACCAGGGTGAGGATGGTTCGCTCCGCTTCGTTCAGCGCCGCCGAACTGCGGGAGACGGATCGCGCCTTGAGGATGCCCTTGCGGGAGACGAACTCCTTCTGCAGGGCTTCCTTCTGGCACTGTCCCCGGAGAGCCTCGATGAGCAGGGTGGGGAAGTCCGGGGAGATGAGTTGGGTCCAGGGCGGAGGAGTGACGCCGTCGTACACCGTGAAGGTGCCCGAGGTCCAGGTGGCGACATCGCGCAGCGCCTCGAGCGAGAGAGCCTTCAGGTCCTTCTCGATCGACCCTTCCGTGGCCATCAGCTCGGCGATGAGAACCTGGGGCACGCGATTGGCGCCCGCCTTCTGCCGCCCCATCGCCAGCTCGATGTCGCGCAGCTTCAGCGCCCCCCCGGCGGCGAGGCGCGCTTCGAGCTGGAGCTGGACCTTGGTGGACAGGCACCACACCGGCTGGCCGTCGAGGAAGAAGACGCGCGTCTCCTGGTCGGGGCGCTCGAACGCGACCACCGACGTCCGCTGCGTCTGGCCCAGAAACAGAAAGATGTCGGCCGCGCCGACGTTCTCTATCAGGCCCTCAATGGCAAACCGCATGCTCTTTCCGCGACTCTACCGCGAGTGGCGGCCCTTGTCGCGCCAGCGGCGGGCCGGGCATGCCCGGCCCCTACGGTCCGGAGATACCAACCTGTAGGGGCGAGGCATGCCTCGCCCTCGCAGGGGCTCAAACCCCGATCAAACCCGCCCTTCCGCCGGCCAGCGTGTGGCCACGTAGGGCGTCTCGTTCAGCGCCACGTCCTTCGACCCTGAAAGCAGCCGGATCCACACCGACACCGCCTCGAGGATGAGCAGGAGGATCAGTCCCACCAGAAGGCTCGTGACCCCGACGTTGAGATAGTTGTTGAAGATCAGATGCTGAGTGCGGGCAAGCGCCGCCTCGGGAATCGCACCGCTTGCGATCTGCGCCTCCATGGCATGCGCGGCCGCCAGGAACCCGAGCTTCGGGCTGTCGGAGAAGATCTTCTGATAGCTCGCGGTCATGGTCACGGTGATGAGCCAGAGCATGGGCACGAGGGTCACCCAGACGTACTTCTTCCTGCCCATCTTGAGCAGGATGGTGGTCGCGACCACGAGCGCGCAGGAGGCGAGGAGCTGGTTGGCGATGCCGAACAGCGGCCACAGGGAGTTGATCCCGCCCAGCGGATCAATGACCCCCTGCCACAGGAAGTATCCCCACGAACCGCAGGTGAGGAAGCTCGCGAAGAGGATGCTTCCATACGATCCCGTCGCACCCAGCGGCGCCCAGACGTGGCCGAGGAGTTCCTGCACCATGAACCGTCCCACCCGGGTTCCCGCGTCCAGCACCGTCAATATGAACAGGGCC
>DAORUA010000197.1:0-3665 GCA_035432945.1 Vicinamibacteria bacterium
TCATGTACGGCAAGCCGCCGAACTTCCCCGAGATGGTCCGCTGGGTGCGGCACGGGTAGTCGCGAAAGTAAGACGGAGTGTTCGCGCTAGGCCCCGGCTTTCGCCGGGGTGACGAGAGGCAAAACAGGCGGATAGTTGGAGGCGTACTTTCTACCTCCGCGCGAACCGGGCGGGATCGAAGGGCTTGAGGTCGTGCGCGGGCGTCTCGCCGAGGGCGAGCGCCGCGGCGAGTTCTCCGACCAGGGGGCCGAGAAGGATGCCGTTGCGGAACAGGCCGCCCGCGACCACGAGACCCTCGACCGCGCCCTTGCCGATCACCGGGAGACCGTCCGGCGTGGCGGGCCGCAGGCCCGTCCAGGTCTCCGCGATGGTGGCCTTCTTCGTGGCCGGCGCGATGCCGGTCGCGATCTCGATCAGGCGGGCGACACCTTCCGCGGTTACCCGGGTGTCGAAGCCCACTTCCTCCATGGTGCTGCCGACGATGAGCCGGCCGTCCACGCGGGGGACGATGTAGCCGTGATTCCCGTAGACCACGTGCCGGAGGGCCGGCCCGTCCACCAGCGACATCATGTGCCCCTTGACCGGGTGAACGGGCGGAGCGCCCGCATCGCCGCTGAGTTGCCGCGCCCAGGCGCCAAGGGCGTTGATCAGGGTCGAGGTGGCGATCCGCCCGGTGTCGGTGGCGACGGCCACGACGCGCCCGTCCTTCGCTTCCAGGCCGCGCACGGCGGTGTACTCGCGAATCTCGACGCCCCGGCTTTGAGCCAGGGCCTTGAGGCCCTCGAGCAGGCGGCGGTTGTCGACACGATGATCGTCCGGGAAGAGCGCCGCGCTCTTCGCGCGAGGATCCGCCGCGGGCTCGATTCGAGCCAGGCTGCCGCCCGGGACCATCTCCGCCCGCAGGCCGAGTTTCTTCTGCGCCTCCACCAGGCTCAGGAGCTTCGCCTCTTCCTCGTCGGAGAAAGCGAGGGACAGCACGCCGTATCGATGGTGCTCGACCGCGACGCCGGTGAGGCGCAACAGCTCCTCGGCCAGGCTGATGTGGCGATCTCGGCCCTTCAGGGCCAGGGGAAGGAGCGGCGAATCCGGAGGGGTCTCGGCCTGAGGGGACAGGATCCCGCCCGCCGCGAAGCTCGCCTCGCGGCCCGCCTGCCCGCGATCGAAGACGATGCACCGGGCGCCCTTCTTCGCGAGCTCGCAGGCCGCGGACAGGCCGACGATGCCGGCGCCGGCCACGATCACATCGGGGGACTTCGGAGACAGGACTTACTCGATCTGACCCGCGCCGTGCAGGGTCGAAAGGACCTTGTAGACCCAGAACGAACATCGCCCCGACTCTCTTTCCAGATCGTCGATCGATGCGCCCTTCTGGAGACACTTGAAGACATCCCGGGCGGCGGGGAGGCTCTCGCTGTCGGTCCAGACGAGGTCTCCGGCCCGGGCCTTGTGAACTTTCTTCCGGTCGGAGAACTGTTCCTGCAGGATGGGCAGCTCGTCCGACATCCGGATCGCCTCCATCAGCAGGGAGATTCCGGGGAGAGTGATGTCGGCGCCCTGCTGTTCCTCGGCTTCCTTGCTCGTGAACGCGAACTCGCCTTCGGGCTTGCTCTGGAAGAGCTGGAAGACCGCGTCGTCGCCCTTGAGCTTCTGGAACAGGGCGCGCACGATGTTGCCCTTGAAGAAGACGATCTCGGACACCCGCTCGTGCTTCGGGGAACTCACGACCAGAGAGCCGGTCTGGTGCGATCCGATGAGGGTCTGGATGACGGTGGCGAGGTCGAAGAACTCGAGGTTGCCGGAGAGTTGCTTGGTTTCCGCCCGCCGCGACTTGAGGGTGGTCGCTTCCAGTCTCCGCGCGATGACCTCGCACATCGACCGGGCCATTCCGGGCAGCGACCCCATCAGATCGTCGAAGACGGCCTTGTCGAGACGGAAGAGCTCGGCGTTCTCCGGGCACCTTATGGTGGCGCTCCGCGGAGACCCGGTGAGCAGGGCCAGCTCGCCCACCACCTCGCCCACCCCCAGGAAGGCCACGGTGACCGCGGGCGTGTTGTCCACCGGCTGGGTGATGACCTCGAGGACCCCGGACTTGATCACGTACATCCGGTCGCCGGGCTCGCCCTGCTTGAAGACGACCGCTCCCGGGCCGAATTTCTCGAACGTGCCCTGCGAGAGCACGGCGTCCAGGACCACGCGCGCCTGATTCGCGAAAAGGTCGCTCTGGGTCAGGAAATCGACTTCGGGATTGGGCATGTCCGTGGAGGTGGGCGAGTATAAGCCTGCGGCTTTCGGCTCCCCCCTTTTTGCGTCTCGGCGGCGGCCTTGTGATACTTCGAGTCATGCCAAAGGCGAAGGCGGCTCCCGCGACCGCAAAAAAGACGTCGGCCGGGCGAACGAAGAAGGCGTCGGCCGCGAAGACCGCCGCGCCCGGGACCCCGCGCAAGCCGCGCGCGCCGCGTCGACCCAAAGCCGTGGCGCGGAAGAAGGCCGAACCGCCCGCCGCCACCGCACTCGAGCCCACGGTCCAGCGCCAGGGTTTCGATCCGCCCATCGAGGACGCGCAGTCCCAGGTCGTCGCCTCGAAGTTCGCGAGCGTCGAGGTGGCGCCCGCGAAGGTCCGTCCCACCCTGCCCGCAAGCTACGGGGAGAGTCGCCTGCTCCTCCTGGTTCGCGATCCGCAGACCCTGTTCGTGTCCTGGGATATCGCCCCGTCGACCATCGAAGCCATGAAGGCCCGGCTCGGCCGCCGGGGTTTCGCGGTCTCCACCCTCACCCTGCGCCTGACCCGGGCGGGTGGGGGCGCGAGCGTGATGCACGTGAGCAAGAGGGCCCGGTCGCGATACCTGAAGATCGACGGCGGCCCGTCCTACATGGCCGAGATCGGGTTCACTACGCCCGCGGGCCGTTTCGAACTCGTGGCTCGCAGCGCTCCCTGCTTTGTTCCCATGGGCCCTTTGGCCAGGGCGGAGGCTTTCGAGGCCGGGCGGCGCGCGGTGCTCGGGTACCGGGAAGCGATCGCGGTGGCGCGGCGGGGGGGCATGGCTCCGAATCCGGGCTCGGGCCCGGGCTCGGGAGCCACGCGGTCGCGCGGCAACTCTTCGGCGGCCGGCGCCGCTTCGCCCACGGCCGGCCAGGCCCCGCGGGTGCTGGGAGGAGCGAGCGATCTCTATCGTCGGTGAGAGCGCCCCGCCGCGGAATCCCCTCGGATTCTGGTGCCCGGTTCTTCATGCCCATCTTCCGTTCGTCCGGCATGCCGAGCACGAGCACTTCCTCGAGGAGGACTGGCTCTACGAGGCGGTCATAGAAACCTATCTTCCGCTCCTGCGGATGATGGATCACCTGTCCCGCGACCACGTCCGGTTCCGCCTGACCCTGACCCTGTCGCCCCCGCTCCTCGCCATGATGCAGGACCCGCTGCTCATGAAGAGGTGCGAGCGCCGGATCGAGTCGCTTCTGAAACTGGCCAGCAGGGAAGCGAAGCGCACCGCGACCCAGGACAAGCATCTCTTCGAGGCCACGCTCTTCGCGGAGCAGGATCTTTCGAGCCTCAAGGAGCTCTTCGTCAGCACCTACCGGCGCGACCTGGTGGCCGCGTTCTGGAAGCACCGGGCCGCGGGCTCGATCGAGATCATCACCTGCGGGGCCACCCACGGCTTCCTGCCCCT
>DAORUA010000197.1:3765-7335 GCA_035432945.1 Vicinamibacteria bacterium
TCGTCGCGACAGGTCTGGAGCTCGGAGGTCGGGTACCCGGGCGATCCCGAGTACCGCGAGTTCTACAAGGATGCGGGCTGGGAACTGCCGCTCAAGGAACTCACGGATTTCATGAAGCCCGACGAGCCCCGGCGCCCGGTCGGCCTCAAGCGGCATCGCGTCACCGGGAAGGTGGGGCAGCATTTGAAGGAACCCTACGTCCGCGGCCACGCCCTGAGCCGCGTGCTGGAGCACGCCGCGCATTTCGCGAACGAGCGCCGGCTTCAGGCCGCGCGCGCGCGGCCCGCGATGAACCGGCCTCCCCTGATCGTGAGCCCGTACGACGCGGAGCTCTTCGGTCACTGGTGGTTCGAAGGCCCGCAGTTCCTGGAGCAGGTCTTCCGGAATCTCGACGCGCGCAACGACGTGGTGGCCACCACCCCTCCCGCCTATCTCGCCCAGTTCGACGAGTGCGACGTGGTGAGCCCGGAGATGTCGACCTGGGGGGAAAAGGGTTACGCGTCGGTGTGGCTCAACGAGACGAACGACTGGATCTATCCCCACTACGACGCCGCGGCCCGGCGGATGATCCGGCTGGCCGACCGGTACCCGCACGCCACGGGGCTGCTGAGCCGCGCGCTCAACCAGGCGGCCCGTGAACTGCTGCTGGCCCAGGCGTCCGACTGGGCCTTCATCATGAAGACAGGTACCATGGTCGAGTACGCGACCAACCGGGTGATCGCGCACCTGAAGGACTTTTCGGATCTCGCCTCCGCCATCGAAGGGGAGAGCCTGGACGAGCGCGCGGTCCGGCGGTTCGAGAAGGCCTGGCCGATCTTTCCAGGCCTGGATTACCGCGTCTTTTCGAGTTCCTTGCACTGATCGGCCCGCCCCCCATGACTCCTCCTCCCCCGCCCGCGCGAAGACATCCCGCTCCCCCGCCCGCCCAGACCACGAGCGCGTCGCGCGAGGTCGTGCCTCTCCTCGTCTCCCGCAAGGTCCTCACCCCGGAGCAGGCGGAGAAGGTCGACAAGCTCGTGAAGCTCGAGAAGATCGCGGTCGACGAAGCGATCGTGCGGCTGGGCATCCTGAACGAGGTTCAGTTGACCCAGGCTCTCGCGGAGGCGGCGGGCCTGCGCTTCCAGAGGATCAACCCGCTCGATCTCGATCTCGAAGTGGTGACGAGCGCCCTGCCCGCGGGCTTCGCCCGCAAGAACGGCATCGTGGCCATCGGCCAGAACGCCGGGAAGATCGTGGTCGCGGTCCACGACCCCTTCGCTCCCTTTCCCGAAGAGGACATCCGCCGCGTCACCGGCCTCGGGGTCGAGAGGGTGGTGGCCCCCAAGGCCGACATCGAGGCCATCTCGCGCTCGTTCTACGACCTCAAGACCTCGCTCAAGACCGCGGAGGCCCAGCTCCGGCAGGGCCGCATCCAGACCGTCGACATCTCGAACCAGGAGTTCCTGTCCTCCTCGAACCAGGAGGACCTCGATCCCGCGGCCGCTCCCGTGGTCAAGGCCCTCGATCACATCCTCTCCTACGCCTTCGAGCAGCGCGCCTCCGACATCCACTTCGAGCCCAAGCGCGAGCTGACCCTCGTGCGCCTGCGCATCGACGGCATCCTCCACGACGTCCACGTGATTCCGAAGATCGTCTACCAGGCCGTGGTCTCGCGGGTGAAGCTGCTCTCGGGCATGAACCTCGCGGAGAAGCGGCGTCCCCAGGACGGCCGCATCAAGCGCGACGAGAAGGGCCGGGAGGTCGAGTTGCGCGTCTCGACCATGCCCACCGCGTTCGGGGAGAAGGCGGTGCTCCGCATCTTCGACCCCGAGATCCTGATGAAGGGCATCGAGGAGTTGGGTTTCGCGGGGCCGGAGTTCCAGAAGGTCCTTTCCTTCATCGAGCGCCCCAACGGCATCGTGCTCGTGACCGGGCCCACGGGAAGCGGCAAGACCACCACCCTCTATTCGATCCTGAGACACCTCTCGAAGCCCGAGGTGAACATCGTCACCATCGAGGACCCGGTGGAGATGGTGATCGAGGACTTCAACCAGGTCTCGGTCCGGCCCCAGATCGACGTCACCTTCGCGGCCGCGCTTCGCACCGTGCTGCGCCAGGACCCGGACATCGTGATGGTGGGCGAAATCCGCGACGCCGAGACCGCGGATCACGCGGTGCAGGCCGCGCTCACCGGCCACCTCGTGCTGTCGACCCTCCACACCAACGACGCGCCTTCGTCCATCACCCGCCTGCTCGATCTCGGCGTGCCCCAGTTCCTCGTCACCTCGACCCTCGCGGGCGTCATCGCCCAGCGCCTGGTCCGCACGAACTGTCCCTCGTGCCTGGTGGAGCACGCTCCCACCGACGAGGAAGTGGCGGCCCTGCGCGTGCCGAAAGCGAAGCTCGCGGGCGCCGTCTTCAAGGCGGGCGCCGGGTGCCTTCAGTGCCGGCAGACCGGCTACTCGGGCCGGGACGGCATCTACGAGATCATGGCTTTGTCCGACAAGATCCGGCTGCTCGTGGCCCAGGGCGCGTCCTCGGTCGACATCCGCAAGACCGCGCGCGAGGAGGGCATGCGCAGCCTTCGCGAGTCGGCCTTCGAAAAGGTGGTGCGCGGACGGACCACGGTCGCGGAACTCGTGAGGGTAACGGGGAAATAGTCAGAACGTCTTCTGGGAGTCGAGGAGGATGGTCACCGGGCCGTCGTTCACGAGCCCCACCGCCATCATGGCCTGGAAGACGCCTCGCTCCACCTTTCGCCCCGAGGCCGCGAGCCGGTCGCAGAACGCCTCGTAGAGCGCTTTCGCCTCGTCGGGGGACGCCGCGTCGATGTAGCTCGGCCGCCGGCCCTTCCTCGAATCGGCGAGCAGGGTGAACTGGGACACCACCAGCAGGTCGCCTTCGATGTCCAGGACCGAGAGATTCATGACCCCCTGCGCATCGTCGAAGATGCGCAGGTTCAGCACCTTCTCCGCCATCCACTCGAGGTCGGCCACGGTGTCGCCCTTGCGCACCCCCAACAGGACGAGGAGGCCCCTGGAGATGGCGGCGACCCGCGCTCCCGCCACCTCGACGTTCGCCTGGGAGACCCGCTGCACCACCGCTCGCATGAGGAGAGGTTAATGCCGGGCGTGCGATACTTCGACCTGAAACAATGCGCGCCACCGACCAGGAAGTCCAATACCTCGCCCGGAAGATCATCCGAACCCTCAGCACCGCCCACCGGATCGACTGCGACAACGAAGAAGCGGTGGTGATGGGCCTGACCGGAGCCCTCCTCAAGGAAATCCGCCTCGAAGACGCCCTCAATGAAGAGGCGAGAGCGATCCTCATGTCGCACTCCACCACCATGGCCCGGGACAACATCACCGGACTCGACATGTTCCGCAAGGTGAAGCGCGAGCTCGCGAAGAAGAAGGGGATCATCCTGTGAGGCTCTCCAGAGAGAAGATGATGCAGCTCTCCCACGTGGCCATCGCCTACCTGAAGGACGAGCCCATGGTCGAGTTCTTCACCGACCCCGGCGCCATCCGCGCCGAGATCTTCAAGTTCATCGAGAACGAGGGCAAGGTCGACGAGGCCATCGACCTC
>DAORUA010000198.1:0-7318 GCA_035432945.1 Vicinamibacteria bacterium
CCGATGGACAAGGTCGCCTGGAGCGGGGCTGCCGTGCTCACCCATCCAGACGTCGTCCGTGAAACCCACGAGGACTACATCCGCGCCGGGGCGAGGGTGATCATCACCAACACCTTCGGATCGACCCGGCAGATGCTCGAGCCCGCCGGCTACGGCGACCAGGTCGAGGAGGTCCACCGCGGCGCAGTCCGGCTCGCGAAGCAGGCCCGCGAGAACGCCGCCGAACCAGGGGTGGCCGTGGCCGGTTCGATCTCGACGGAGCCGCCCGGATTCGATCAGGACGCGTTCCTCGATTCCGAAAAGGAACTCGAGGCCTACCGGGAAGCGGCCGGCCTGCTGTCGGACGCGGGCGTCGACCTGATCGCGCTGGAGATGATCGTCGAAACGAACCACGCGTCCCGCGCGATGCAGGCGGCACTGGAGACAGGGCTCCCCGTGTGGCTGGGGGTCGGCTGCAGGAAGACGAAGGACGGCCGGATCGTGAGCTTCGACCACCCCGACCTGGAGCTGGTCACGGTGCTGGACGCTCTCATCCCGATGGGACCGACCGTGGTCAACATCATGCACAGCGAGATCGAAGCCATTCCCCAGGCCATCGAACTGGTCCGGCAACGGTGGTCGGGACCGATCGGCGTGTACCCTGAGTCCGGGTACTTCACCAAGCCGCACTGGAACTTCGTGGACGTGATACCGCCCGCGGATCTGGCCACCGCGGCCGCCTCGTGGGTCGCCGCGGGCGCGCGTCTGCTCGGCGGATGCTGCGGCACCGGCCCCGAGCACATCCAGGCTCTCCAGGCCGCGACGCTGGGACTGCTGGCGGCTCGCGGCTCGCGGCCGGCCCCCGGCTAGCCAGGCTCAAGCCTCTCGTTGCCCCGCCTATCCGATGAGCGCGGAGCCTGGCCAGCGAGCAGCGCGGCTACGCGCCGCGGATCGCCTCGACCGGGGTCAGCCGGCTCGCGCGCAGGGCCGGGAAGATGCCGGCCGAAAGGCCGATGATGATGGCGAAGGCCGCCGAGAGCCCGAGCCCGAGCGGCGAGATGCTGAGGCCATCCTCGAAGGCCTGCCCCGCGAGCACGGTGATGCCGCTGCCCAGGATCACGCCCATGGTTCCCCCCACCACGGAGAGCGAGACGGATTCGATGAGGAACTGCAGGAAGATGGCGCCATCCGTGGCCCCGGTGGCTTTGCGCAGGCCGATCTCGAAGAGACGCTCCGAGATCGCGATCTGCATGAGCGAGAAGATCCCGATGCCGCCCACCAGCAGCGAAATGCCCGCGATGGACGCGAGCACGATCGTCCAGTTGGCGATGATCACGTCCACTTCCTTGCGGACCCGCACGATCTCCTCCCCGATGTTCTGGACGCGGAAGTCGGTGATGCCGCGGTGGGCGCGCTTGAGCAGGGCCTTGGCCTCGGTCTCCCCATGGGTCAGCGCGGCCTCGTCCGGCACCTTGAAGATGATGGCTTCCACCGCGCTCGATCCCGAGAACTGCTTCTGGAGGGTGGTGATCGGGACATAGATCTTCCGGTTGTCCTGCTGCATCTCCTGGTCGTTCACCTGGCCGTTGCCGAGGGAGCGGATCACGCCCACGATCTCGAACCTCGTGCCGCGCATGAGGATCTCCCGCCCGAGCGGACTCTCCGCGCCGAAGGCATCCTTCGCGATCTGCTGTCCGATCACCGCCACCGTCGCGTTCGACTCGACATCCGATGAGATGAAATACCGGCCGGTGGCCGCTCCGCGTCCGCGGATGGCGCCGTATTCCGGGGTCACGCCTTCGATCGACACGTTGAAGTCGCGCCCGTTCATCCGCACCCGATCCCGGGTGGCGGCGAGCGGGGCCGCGCTCTCGATCAGCTCCTTGCCCTCGTTGATCACGGCCACGTCGCTCGACCGCAGGCCGCGCGAATAGCCCTGCTTCTTCCGCTCGATCCGGTCCTCGGGCCTCTGCGGCACCGCGAACATCACCCCATCGAATCCCAGATCCGCGAAGCCCGCCTTGATCGACTCGGCCGCACCTCCGATCACGGAGACCATGACCACGAGCGACGTGGTGCCGAGCACGATGCCCACGAGGGTCAGGGTCGACCGCAGCTTGTGGGCGAAGATCTCGCTCGCCGAGGTGCGGACGGACTCCCACAGCGTCGCGGACAGGCTCATCTGCGGGATCGTCTTCGCGGTGGAGGAGCCGTTCATCACTCGTACCTCAGCGCTTCCACCGGAGAGAGCCGGGCCGCGCGCACCGCGGGATAGAAACCGAAGAAGATGCCCACCACCACGGCGCAGGAGAAGCCCGTGATCATCATCGAGGGCGTCACCGACATGCTCTGCTGCAGGAGCTTCGCCATGGCCTGACAGAAGCCGATGCCCGTGAAGATCCCGATCACCCCGCCCGCCATGGTCACCACCACACTCTCCACCAGGAACTGCGCGGCGATGTGGACGGGCGAGGCCCCCAGGGCCTTGCGGGTGCCGACCTCGCGAACGCGCTCGTTGAAGGAAGCGAGCAGGATGTTCATGATCACGATGCCCCCCACCAGCAGCGAGATGGTGCCGCACACCATGAAGGTGACGTCGTACACCTTGCCCTGCTGCTCCATCTGCTTCATCCGGTCCTTGCGGTTGTAGACCTCGAAGTCCTCGATGCCGCCGTGGGCGCGCTTGAGCAGGGTGCGCACCTCCTCGTTCCCCGCGTCGATCTGGTCGAGGGAGGCCACCTGCACGTTGATGTAGGCGACCTTCTGGTTCTCCCGCTCGCCGGAGAGCCGGTTCATCATGGTGGTGATGGGGACGAAGATCATCTCGTTCATCCACTCGAGGGAATTCCCGTTCGCTTCGTTCCAGAAAAACTCCTTCCGCTCCATCACCCCGACCACGGTGAAGGTGGCGCCCGCCATCTCCACGGTCTTCCCGATCGGGTTCTCGCCGCCGAAGATCTGATCGCGCCTCGCGGACCCGAGGACCACCACCTTGGACGATTCCGACAGATCCTGCTGGGTGATGAACCGGCCTTCGGCCACGTGGAACGAGTACATCGGCTCGTACGCGGGAGTGGCACCCGAGAGGTTGATCCGCTTCTCGAACCCGGACCGGCGCACCAGTTCCTGGCGCTCGATGGTGGGCTCCACCAGGCTCAGGTTCTTCCCGTCCCGCTTGAGGATCTCCGCGTCCTGGTAGGTGAGGCCCTTGGAGTTCTTCTCCGTGGCCGACTGTTCGGCGGCCTGGACGTTCTTGTTGTCGATGCGCATCTTCAGGATGCCGCCCGTGGTCTCGAAGAACTTCGTGGTCTGCTGGCGCCCGCCGTCGATCAGGCCGAGGGTCGCCACTACCGAGCCCACGCCGAGGACGATGCCGATGAACTGGAGAACGCTCCGCGACCGGTTCGCGTTCATGTCGACGACGCCGTCCACGAGGGCGGCCCACAGAGAGGAGAAGAAGCGCACCTCGGATCCCCGGCCGCGCTAGGCGGCCCTTTGAAGCGCGTCCGAGAGAATCGCGCCGTCCTCGATCCGGATGACCCGATGGCAGCGCTCGGCGATGCGCGGGTCGTGGGTCACGATCGCGATCGTGTGACCGGCCGCGTGCATGTCGTCGAAGATCTGGAGGATCTCGTTGCCGGTCTTGGTATCGAGGTTCCCGGTCGGCTCGTCGGCGAGGATGAGGCGCGGATTCATGACGATGGCGCGCGCGATGGCCACGCGCTGCCTCTGTCCGCCGGAAAGCTCGGACGGCCGCGCGGCCGCGCGCTGCTCCAGTCCCACGCGGGAAAGCGCCACCATGGCCCGTTCGCGCCGCTCCGAGGCGGAGACGCCGCCGTAGAGCATGGGCAGCTCCACGTTGCGGAGGAGCGAAGCCTTGGGGAGCAGATTGAAGGTCTGGAAGATGAAGCCGATCTTCTGGTTGCGGATCCGGGCGAGCTGGAACGAGGACATCGCCGACACGTCTTCCCCGTCGAGGAGGAACGTCCCCGTGGTGGGCTGATCGAGGCAGCCGAGGATGTGCATGAGGGTCGACTTACCCGAGCCCGAGGGGCCGATGATGGCCACGAGCTCCGCGCGCCCGATGGAAAGGTCGACGCCGCGCAGGGCGTTCACCTGCATCTCGCCCTGGTCGTAGCTCTTGGTGACGCCCGAGAGCTCGATGAGCGGTCGCGAAGAGGACGGGAGACTAGTCATTGGACTTCTTCTCCTTCGGCCGGGTGGGATCCTCGACCGCCACGATTTCGCCGGCCTTGAGGCCCTTCACGATCTGCGCCTTGTCGAAGCTCGCGAGACCCGTCTCCACTTCCCGCAGCTCGAACTTCTCCTTCCAGCGATCCTTCTCTTCGACCTTGGCCGCGGTCTTGTCGTCCTTGGAGGCGGCGAACACGCTCCCGAAGAAGCCGCGGGACTCCGCCACCTTCGGTACCTCCGGCTTCTTCACGTAGACGACTTCCTTGTCGTCGCGCTTGAAGAGAGCTTCGACCGGCGCGGTCAGAACCCCGGTCACCCGATCGCCGAGGACGTCGAGGTTCGCGGTCATGCCCGTGCGCAGCTCCTGGCCCTGGCGATCGACCTCGACCTCGACGTCGAAGATCTTCACCTTCTCCTCGACCCGGGCCGCGGGAGCGATCCGGGCGATCTTTCCGCCGAAACGGACCTTGGGATAGGCGTCGAGCGAGATCTTCACTTCCTGGCCGAGCCGCACCTTGCCGATGTCCACTTCGTTGATGCCGGCCTTGATGATCATGGTGCCCACGTCCGCGACCGTGGCGATGATGGTGCCCGCGTTGAAGCTCGAAACTCCCGAAGTCACGGTATCGCCAAGCTCCACCGGCCGGCGGATGATCACGCCGTCCATGGGTGCTGAGACATTGAGGCGCTGAGTCGAGGAGCCGCTCACGAGGCCAATGGGCACGCCGCTCTCCTGCACGATCTTGTAGCGCTCCACCGCCGCGTCGTGCTGGGCCCTGGCGCTCTTGTAGCGGGTTTCCATCTCGAGCGCGGTCTGGAGGGAGAGGAGGCCCTGCTGCCGCAGGCCTTCGTTGCGGTCGTTCGTGGCCTTGGCCTCGTTCAGTGCTATCTCCGTCTCGGTGACGCTGTTTTTCACCTGGGCGAGATCGCGGGCCTGCGAAGGATCGGGCTCGACCTGGGCGATGACCTGGCCCTTCCTGACCTTGTCGCCCTCGCGAACCATCAGGGCGACCACCTTGCCGGAGAGGACCGACTTCACGTCGACCTTGACCTGGGGCTCGACCGAGCCCACCTCGGTCACCCGGACCTGCACGTCGCCGGTCTCGACCTTCGCGGTCTTGAGTTCGTCCTTTTGGAGGTCCTTGCCGCCTTCGGCTCCGCCGCCGCGAGAGAGGGCAAAGGCCCCCACGGCAAGACCGGCGACGATCACGACCCAGCCTTTACGACCCGGACGGCGTCTTCCCTTCAACATCGCGGACTCCTCATTCAAACAAATCTCTTGAATCACCTAACGAGTGTTTCAAGCCGAAGGTTCCAGGCGGCCGGAGGGCCGGATCCCAGCCGCCGGAGACGCCGCGTGCCCGGCCAAGCCCCCGAAAACCCAGGATATGGGGCGCCTGGGGGACCCTCGACGCCGCGGGCAGGACCTTTCATCGGAATTCCACTCGGCCTCCCGCCACCCGCACCTTGCTTCAGGATAGCGAGGAACTTTCTGGGATCCCCCTTGCCCTGCGCTCGGGCCAGTGCGACCCTCAGCGTGTTCGAGAGCGCTTGTCCGCCTGAACCGGGGACGGCGCGAGTTGTTGCGCCGACGCGCCGCTTCTATCCATTTCCCAGGCGTGAATCTCGGCTTGGAGGGACCGGCCGCATCCGAGTGCCAATCGGCCGACACCGGAACTTGCAATCAGCCGCCGCCGTCCACCCTCAGCCATGCCGGCCCGAACTCCTCCCCTCCACCGCTGCTCGCGCCCCGTTTGCGCGAGGCCGCTCAGCCGGACCGCACGCGCTTGGACGCCTGGAGCGCAAGGCGCCTCGCCACAGGCGCTGCGTGTCCGGGGACTTCTTCCCATCTTCCAGGGTGCACCGAAGGAGAGGAAGAGGATGCAGCTGCGGCCGGGACGGAATCCGGCCGGCCGGGCATCGATTGGCCCGGCCGGCACGGGGGGCTAACCACTAGAACCGCAGGGTTGCGGTGAAAAGGATGGGCATGGTCCAGCGATCGCCGGTATCGTTGATGGATTCGAGACCGCTCCCGGTCAGCGTGGGCAGGTTGTCCGGCTTGCCCTGGTAACGGGGACCCGTCTCCAGCCCGAGTGAGAAAGTCGGGCTGACGTCGTAACGCATTCCCAGGACGGCCGCGGCCGTGGCCACGGTCGAGCTGTCGTAGAACGGCACGTCAGCGAGGGTGACTTGAGCCGCCGGCACCGTGAAGCTCGGCGAGTTTGTCTCCAGGAATCGCACGCCCGCGGAGAGGCCGAAGTAGGGCTTGAGCATCGCTTGCGGCTTGAAGAAGTAGCGCATGCCTCCTTCGAGCCCCACCTCCTCGTACTCCGCGAACTCGGCGTTCAGCGCCAGCCCGGCCACGGTACCGACCTGCTGCACCTCCGCTGACTCCTTCGCGTAGCTGCCGCTCGCGAACAGCTCCACCCGCTCCGAGACCCCGTACCCGAACTGCGCCTCGCCGCGAGGAGCCGTCCCATAGATATCGCCGTAGCTCTTCGCCTGGACCGTGGTTGGCAACGCCAGTACGGCTCCGGTGCCCCCACCATGGACGTCCCCGCTCAAGGGCAGGTCCAGTCCGCCGCGGAAGGAGAGCGTCCACCGGCCCTTGATGGGCGACGGCGCCCCCTCCTGGGCGCGGGCAAGCGCGGGAAGGCTCAGCACGGCAACGATACCGATGACCGACAAACTCGTTCTTCTCACTGTCTTCTTCTCCTTGTATGGGGCGCCCGGGATTGGGCGTCTTAGAATTTGAACATACTTTGAACAGGTATTGAAGTCAAGGGCAAGATTTCGAGCAGCCTCAGGCACCCCTGGCAAGAAGAGAGCTCGTTCGGTCTGCATGAGGACGGCCGCCCGCGTGGCGACCACGTCCCCGCGCTCGATCGGCCTGTCCAGCTACAAGAGATCCGCGAAGATCCCTTCCTGGCGGCGATCGATCAGGTTCTGCGCTTCGGCCGGTGGGCGCCCCGGCGACAGGAGCGTCGCGAAGGCCGGAGATCGGACTCCCGAGGCCGCCTTCGTTCCTCCAGACGCTGGAGACTGCTGTTTCTACGATCCCTGCCTGGGCGGGCTGAACTGGCAATAGATGAGGACGGTGGTGACCGCACCCGGGACGAGTCGCTCGCCCCAGACCAGAGGATTG
>DAORUA010000199.1:0-7282 GCA_035432945.1 Vicinamibacteria bacterium
CGAGGAGATGACCGAGGAGGTGCGGGCCGCGGAGAAGGCGGCCTACGAGAAGCTCATCCGCATGGTGGCGCACGAGGTGCAATTCGGTCGCGGCTTCGAGTTCCCTCCTCCAGTCGAGCTTGTCCTACTCCCGGCACCTGCCCACGGCGGACCGTCCCGATTTCGAGGACGCGGTGGGCGTGTGCCTCGCCCGCCTTTCCACCCTGAACGGGTTCGTCCGCGACCTCGCCGAGGTCGTTCGCCTTCCCGAGCCGCGCATCCAGCCGTGCGATCTCTCCTCGCTGTTGCGCGGTACTTCGCTTCTGCTGCGCGCCTCCGCGGAGAAGTCGGGTGTCGAATGGGCGCTCACCGTCGAAGAGCCCCTGCCTCTGGTGGCGGCCGATCGCGCCCAGATCGAACAGGCCTTCCTGAACATCGCCAAGAACGCGATCGAGGCCGCAGGCTCGGGAGGCCGGGTCCGGGTCAGCGCGATGTCGACCGCGGACCGCATCGAGGTCGTGGTCGAGAACACGTCGGAAGGGATCGCCGAGGATGTGCAGGCGCGCCTGTTCACGCCGTTCTTCTCCACCAAGGCCGACGGGCGGGGCCTCGGCCTCACCCTGGTGCGGGAGATCCTCGTCCATCACGATGCCCCCTTCGCCCTGATTGCGCCCTCCGGAGGCCCCACCCGGTTCACCTTCTCGCTGAAGAAGGCGGACTAACCCCGCCGCGTGCGCCGTCATTGCGAGGCCTCGGTCCGTTCCGCGGCGGCCGAAGCAATCTCGTAGCGCCCGGCGAATCGGCCTGGCCGATCGAGGATGGAACCGGCATTGATCTCCCGCCTGGGCCACGCTCCCGGCTTTCGCGACCCGAGGTCCTGGTGAACGCGGGATTGCTTCGTCGGCCAGCCTTCCGTGTCCGCCTCCTCGCAATGACGATTCGGCGCTTCTCGCACCCATTCCCGTGCCGCCGCCACCGTGGATGAGCGACATCGCGCCGCTTCGATGCTTCCAGGACTCCTTGATCTGCTGGACCCGACCGAGGCCCAGGAGCCAGCTACTTGATCAGCTCGGCTCGGCGGGACAGCCCCGGGGCCCGGGACAGGCGGGCATCGCAGGTCAGCAGCCTGCTGTCGAGGGCTTCGGCCAGGGCCACGTATACGGCGTCGTACGCGGAAAGGTTCTGACGAAGGGCCCAGACCCTGTCGAGAAGGGGTTCGTGCGCGTGCCGTTCCAGGTCCAGTGAGCGAAGAAGCTCTATGGCCGTTCGCGCCGCCGCCCCGTCGAGGTCTCCGTCCCGGACCAGGCGACGGATCGTCTGCACGACCTCGACATCCACAAGGTGGGGCACATGGAGGCTCTCGCCCGGGTCGGCGATGCGGGCGGCGACGATCCGGCCCAGGCGGGTGCCGACGAGCAACTCGACCAGGCACGAGGCATCCAGAACGATCATCTCGCCTCGCGTTCAGCGTGGATCAGGGACGCGGCGCTTCGCTTGAGTCGACGCACCGGCGCCGCTCGCAGCCGCTCCAGGATCTCCTCCCGCGTCGGCCGGTCCAGGGACTTCTGGATCTCCCGGAGCACGTAGCTCGACATGGAGACGCCCTCGAGGGCGGCCCTTGCTTTGAGGCGCCGGTGGAGGCCTTGCGGGACGCTTCGGATCTGAACCATGGTTTCGGTCATGTGAGAATGATACTTTCATCGCATATTCATGCGGAGGCGGATCAGAGCGGCTGGCGTTCGCCCTCCCGGGCAATCCGCATGCCGGCCTTCTCGATTGCGAGCTGGACCTTCGAGCCCGGCGTGGCCGCGGGATTCGTGTGGTTCAAATGGACGAAGACGATCTTTCGTCGCTCCTTTTCGGGGAGGGCGGCGAAGCGGGCGAGCGACTCGGCGATGAACGGGTGCGGCACCTCGGACATGGCGCGCCCCGGCAGTTCGGTGGCGTCGAAGAACGTGCCGTCCACGTACGCGATGTCCACGCTCGCGATGACCTCCTCGATCCGGCGATCCCACTTCTCCCACTTGTCGATGTCGGGAAGCCAGAGGAGAGCGCGCGCCGGGCCGCGAACGACGAAGCCGTAGGTGTCGCTGTATTCATCCCGGTGCGGCACCGCGATCGGCGTGATGGAAATGCGGGCGTTCAGAGCCACGGACCTGTCCGCCGCGAACCGCTCGATCCGGATGTTCTTGAGTTTCACCAACAGGTCCCAGGGGCCGTTCGTTTCCAGGAAGCGGGCCATGCGGTCCGACGCGAGCACGCGCTGGCCCGAAGCCCCGTAGGCCTCGCGGCCGAGGTGCATCAGTCCCGCGTAGTGCCCGACGTGAGCGTGGGTGAGTGCCATGGCTTCGAAGAGCGGCGGCCGCCCGGCAGCGGTGGCGGTCTGCGGCGCAACCCGATCGGCGATCTCCACCTGTTCCCGGATGTCCGGGGTGGCGTCGATCAGGAAGCGCTCCTCCGACCCGGGATCGACAACGAGCAGGGAGGCGACCAGCCGTCGCCGCTTCGGATCCAGCCGAGCCGCGATGTCCTGGTCCGCGGTCCCGCCCAACTGCGGCAGCCCTCCGTCCTGGGCGGTGCCGAGGACCAGCGCGAAGGGGCTCGGCCCCTGTCCTTCGGCGGAGACCCGAGGGGTCCACGCCGCTGCCCAGGCCAGCAGGATCGCGCCCGCCGTGACAAGGCCCCTCCGGACGGAGGCCCTCATCAGAACTCGATGAGGCGCCGGATCGCGTCCTTGATGTTCGCGACCTGGGGCAGGGTCGCGTTCTCGAGGGTGGGGTGGTAGCCCACGAAGCAGTCGAGGGCGCCGAGCCGCTTCACCGGCGCGTCGAGATACGAGAACAGTTCGTCCGCGATCTTCGCGGCGATCTCCGCCCCGTAGCCGAACGAGATCTGGTCCTCGTGGGCCACGAGAACCCGCCCCGTCTTCATGACGCTCTTCCGGATCGACTCCATGTCGTAGGGATTGAGGGTGCGCAGGTCGAGGATCTCGACGGACACGCCGTCCTCCTCGAGATCGCGAGCGGCCGCCACCGAGCGCTGCACGAGCGCGCCGAAGGTGACGATGGTGGCGTGCGAACCCTCGCGCACCACCCGCGCCTTGCCGAAGGGCACCATGTGATTCGGCCCGGGGTAGGAGCCCTTGTTGTAGGTCTGCCGGTAGAGGTGCTTGTGCTCGAGGAAGATGACCGGGTCATCGCAGCGGATCGCGGTGCGCAGGAGGCCGTTTGCGTCCTCGGCGTTGCTCGGGATCACCACCCGGAGTCCGGGGATGTGAGTGAAGAGCACTTCGCCGCACTGCGAGTGATAGACGGCGCCGCCCTGCAGGTAGCCGCCGTAGGTCACGCGAACCACCACCGGGCACTTGAAGTGGCCCGACGACCGCCAGCGCATCAGCGCGAGCTCGTTGCGGAGCTGGTGATAGGCGGGCCAGATGTAGTCGAAGAACTGGATCTCCACCACGGGCTTGAGGCCGCGGGTGGCCATGCCGATGGCGCGCCCGATGATGTTGGCCTCGGCGAGCGGGGAGTTGAAGACCCGGTCCGAACCGTACTTGCGCTGGAGGTTGTGGGTGACCTTGAAGACCCCGCCCTTGCCCTTGACCTTGTCGAGGTTGTCCTCGCGCGAGCAGTCGGCCACGTCTTCGCCGAAGACCACGATGCGCGGATCGCGCGCCATCTCGTCCACGTAGGCCGAGTTCAGGAGATCGACCATGGTCTTGTTCGGATTCGGCGCGGTCCCGTACTCGGGCGGTGAGTCGAACTCGCGCGAGGTCGGATCGATCGACGAGTAGACCCACCACAGGGCGCTCTCCGCGGGCGGCGTGGGCGCGGCGACGGCGCGGTCGGCGGCTTCCTCGATCTCGCGATCGACTTCCTCGCGGACCGCGGCGAGCTCCGCCTCGGTGAGGAGGTCCGCGGCGATCACGCGTTTGCGGAACGAGTTCAAGGGATCGCGCTCGACTTCGGCATCGCGCTCCGCGGCCGGCCGGTACAGGGACTCGTCATCGGACAGAGAATGGGAGTAGGGGCGGATGACCTTCGCGTGGACGAGGGCCGGGCCCTTCCTCATGCGGCAATAGCGAACCGCCTCGCCCATGGTCTGGAGGCTCGCGATCGGATCGCAGCCGTCGACTTCGAGGACGAGGAGATCGGGGAACGAGCGCACCAGTTTGCTGATGCTGCCCCCCGCGGTCTGGACCTCGATCGGAACCGAGATCGCGTACCCGTTGTCCTCCACCAGGTAGACCACGGGCAGCTTCAGGTTGCAGGCGGTGTTGAGGCTCTCCCAGAACTCGCCCTCGGAGGTGGTTCCGTCGCCGGTGCTGACGAACACCACTTCGTCCTGCTTGAACGCGGGCATGGCCCCCGTCTTCTGCATGAACAGGCCGGCCTCGGCGCAGCCCACGGCCTGGAGGAACTGGGTGCCGACCGGGGACGACTGGCTGACCACGTTCAGGCCCTTGTGGCCCCAGTGCGAGGGCATCTGCCGCCCGCCCGAGTTGGGGTCGTCCTTCGCTCCGACCGAGCCCATCAGCATTTCCGTGGGGGTCATGCCGAGGGTGAGCATGAGGGCGCGATCGCGGTAGTAGGGATAGAACCAGTCGTAGCCGGGCCGCAGGGCCATGCCCGCGGCCACGAGGATCGCTTCGTGGCCGGCCCCGCTGATCTGAAAGTAGATCTTGTTCTGGCGCTTGAGGGCGATTTCCTTGTCGTCGATGCGCCGCGACATGTACATGATCCGGTAGATCTCGCGAACCACGGTGGGATCCAGCGAAATGGGTGGGACGCTCGGAAGCGGAGGCGCCTCCATGACGGCGGGGACTTGTTCGGTCAAGGGAGCCTCAGGGGTGGGGGTTGCTTCGTCGGCGCGCCGGACGGGGAGGCGGGCGAGCAGGGCCGAGAACGGGCCGGTCGGGTGGTCGGGGCCCGCGGACGGCGGGGCGGGCGCTTCGATAGGCGCCTGGGCGAAGAGCTTCCGCGAGATCTCTCCGGTGTTGACGCCCACGATCTCGCGCTCGGGTTCGACCGGGGTTGCGGGCTCCGGCCCGAGCAGGAAACTCGGTCGGTCGATCTCGCCGGTCCGTGTCGGGTCATCCACATGGGGGCGCCCCACGCTCGCCGTCGAAGTCTCGGGTTGGCCGCCTTCGGGCCGGATGGTGGCGACCGTCCGGTCGAGCGCGAAGGGCGGGGGAACCGCCTCGATTCCGGCCAGGCTCCGCGCGCTCAGGGCCCACGAGGGAGAGTCGATCGCGGAAGTCTTGTCCGGAGACTCGGAGGCCCTTGCCGGCCCGGAGTCGGTGACACGCTCATCGACGCGGAGGGCTGCTTCTCGCAGCATCGATGCGAATCCGAGATTCTCCGCGGTGGCGAACGAGGCGGGAGGGCGAGGGATCTCCCCCACGAGTTGAGGCGCGATCTCCACGGTTTCCGCCCGGACGAGGATCGAGGCCGGCGGAACCTGGGCATCCCGCGCAAGCTCGTCGAGAAGCTCCGTCGGGAGTCCGGCGGGCTCGGGAGCGAGGTCCGGCGCCTTTGCGGGCGGCGGAATCGGCCGGGTCGGGACCCGGCCCACGGCCTCCACGATGTCGAGGACGCTGCTCCTCTGAAGCTCCTCGGTCGAGAAGTTGCGAGCCGAGAAGGCGGGGGGGCGCCCCGGGGGCGGAGTTCCCGCGCCGGACGATTCCTCCGACCACGGAATGAGGGGCGATGACGGTTCCGCGGCGGGGGCGTTCATGCTGCGCCACTTCTCCGGCGGCTCCCATTCGAAGGCGTCGGCCTTCTCGGCCGCCTTCGGCCCCGGTCGGGGCGTGGAGGGACCGCTCGCGCCGACCGGCTTGCCCGAGGGCGCCTTCGTTTCGGGTTCGAGAAAGAAATCCCGAACACGACCGACGACCTTTTTGAAGACACTCATCACTTTGGCTATCTGTCGGGAGACTCTCTCGGTTGAGAAGAAGAAAGAAGTGTAGCAAGGCGGCCAAAGCATCTGTCAACCGAGGCCGCGCAGGATTTCTTGTCGTTCGATTCTCGAGAGAAGGACCCCGGCTGTACTCTGGGAAGGCGAAAATAAGACGAATGTATTCCGAGCTCCACGCATCATCCGCTTTCTCCTTCCTCCGGGGGTCTTCGAGCCCCGAGGATCTGGTGGCCCGGGCCGCCCGGATGGGGCACGAAGCCGTGGGCCTCGCCGATCGGGACGGCCTTGCCGGCGCCCCCCGCTTCTTCCAGGCCGCGAAGAAGGCCGGGGTCCGGCCCATCGTGGGCGCCGAGGTCTCCCTGCCCGGCGATTCATTCGTGACCCTGCTGGTGGAAAGCCGGGAGGGCTATCGGAATCTGAGCCGCCTCCTGACCGCGCGGGCCAGAGAAGCGGTGAACGGGCGGAGCAGCCCCGGTCCGCTCGCCGGCCATGGCTTTGAAGAGCCGGAGTTGTCGAAGGGCCTGGTGGCTCTCGCCTCCGATGTTTCGGTCGTCGATTCACTCATTCCGCTCTTCGGCAAGTACCGCACCTTCGTCGAAGTGCAGCGGCATCTCACCCGGGAAAGCCACGGCCATGCCCTCGGCCTCCTCGACCTGGCCGAGGCGCGCGGCCTGCGCGCCATCGCCACCAACGGCGTTCTTCATGCGAAGCCGCAGGGCCGGCGTCTGGTCGATGTCTTCACCTGTCTCAGGAATCACACCACCCTGAAGCACGCGGGACGCCTGCTTTCGGAGAACGCCGAACGCCACCTGAAGCGCCCGAAAGACATGCAGGCGCTCTTCGCCGATCGGCCCGATGTCCTTCGAAACACCGAGGCTTTGTCCGATCGTCTGCGGTTCACCCTGAGCGATCTTGGCTATCGCTTCCCTGACTACCCGCTGCCGCCGGGCGAAACCAACGATTCGTTCCTGTGCGCCATCACCGAAGCGGGGGCCCGAAGCCGCTATCGCCCGTATCACGACAAGGCCCGCGCGCAGATCGAGAAGGAACTCGGGGTCATCGCCAAGCTCGGCCTCGCCGGCTACTTCCTCATCGTGTGGGACCTCATGCAGTTCTGCAAGGAGCAGGGCATCCTCGCCCAGGGCCGCGGGTCGGCGGCGAACAGTGCCGTCTGCTACAGCCTCGGCATCACCGCGGTGGATCCGGTGGGGATGGAGCTGCTCTTCGAGCGCTTTCTTTCCGAGGAACGCGGCGAGTGGCCGGACATCGACATCGACCTGCCTTCGGGCGACCGTCGCGAGAAGGTCATCCAGCACGTCTACACGAAGTACGGCCCGCACGGGGCGGCCATGACCGCGAACGTCATCACCTATCGCGAGAAGAGCGC
>DAORUA010000200.1:0-7254 GCA_035432945.1 Vicinamibacteria bacterium
GTGATCTCGACCCTGGCCACGCTCTTCCACGGGTACGACCGCATGCGCGCCGCCCACTCGATGGCGAGAATGTCGCGCGGGCCGGGGAGTTCGAAAAGGCCCACGTCTTCCGCCCCCAGTTCCGAGGCGAGGCGGTAGAGATCGGCGTGGTGCAGGAGGCGTCCGGAGGCGCACGGGTAGGTGGTCTGGATCACGAAGGTGGGCGAAGCCACCGCCTCCTCGGGCGCGCCGAGGCCGCGGGCGAGGCCGCGGACGAACGCTGTCTTCCCGGCCCCGAGATCCCCTTCCAGGAAGATCACTTCTCCACCTGCGAGGTCGCGAGCGAACTCCGCGGCGATGGCCTCGGTCTCGGCCTCGGATCTGGATTCGTGGACGCCGTTGAGCATGGCCTGCGCCATCATCGTCCGAGCGACGCGATCGCCTTGGGCAGCGCGTCGATCACGTCGCCCGCCACCACGCCCCAGGGCCGGCGTCTTCCCGCGCGTTCGCCCGCGAGGCCGTGCACGTACACCCCGGCCGCGGCCGCCGCGTCGGCCGCGACGCCGCGCGCGAGGATGGCCCCGATCGCTCCGGCCAGGACGTCGCCGGTGCCCGCGGTGGCGAGACTCGGGCTGCCGGTGGGATTGAGCCAGATCTCGGAACGCGACGTGCCGACGAGGGTGTGCCGGCCCTTGAGCAGGACCGTGCTTCGCGTCTCCGCCACCGCGCGACGGACCGCTTTCACCCGGTCCTTCTGCACCGCTTCTTTCTCGATGCCGAGAAGGCGCGCCATCTCACCCGGATGCGGGGTGAGCACGGTGGCCTGGTCGCGCTGGGAGATGCGCGAGAGGTTCTGCGCGCGAAGACCGAAGAGGCCGTCGGCGTCGATGACCACGGGAAGGCCGCAGCGCGCGACCACATCGAGAACGAAGTCCTGCGTCTTCTCGGAACGGCCCAGCCCGGGACCAATCACCACCGCGTCCATCGAGGCCGCGATCTCGAGGACCCGCGCGGCCGCTCGAGGCAGATCGCCGCACTCGGCGCCCTCGCCCAGCGACTCGCTCATCACCTCGGGCTGGGCCATGGTGACCAGGCGGCAGACTTCGCCCACCGAGGCGACGGTGACGAGACCGGCGCCGGTGCGGAAGGCGGCCCGGGCGGCGAGCACCGCGGCCCCGGACTTGCCCACCGACCCCGCGACGACGAGCACATGGCCGAAGTCGCCCTTGTGGGAGTCCTTCTTGCGAGGGGGAAAGGCCGCCCGGGCGTCGCTCTGGTCGAGCTCGAAGAAGGGGAAACCGCGATCGGAGAACTGGAGCGCCTCGTCGGGAATCCCGATGGGGGCCACCACCACCGTGCCCGCGAGTTCGGAGGCGGGGGAGAAGACGAGGCAGGGCTTCTTCGCCGCGAAGGTCACGGTCAGGTCGGCCTCGACGGTCGGCCAGTCGAAAGCGCCCGCGTCCGTGGGAACGCCCGAGGGCAGGTCGACGGAGACCACCCGGGCGCCGCGGGCCCGTTCGCGGCGGATCGACTCGATGACGAGGGGGGCGAGGCCGCGAGGCGCACCGTTCGAACCGGAGCCGAGAAGGGCGTCCACGACCAGGGAACAGCGGGAGAACTCGGCTGCCTTCTCCGCCCACTCCGCCTCGGTCTGGATCACGGCCACGGGCAGGCGCGCCCGCTCCTTGCGAAGCCGGTCGTAGTGGTGACGCGCGTCGCCCTTCAGGTTCTCCGGATCCCCGATGAGGTAGACCCGGGTCCAGTCGGACTTGAGCACGCGCGCGACCACGAAGCCGTCGCCGCCGTTGTTCCCGGAACCGCACACGATGGCGACGCGGCGCTCCCGGCCCAAGCGCGACTCGATGGCGCGGGCGACCGCGAGTCCCGCGTTCTCCATCAAAGTGGAGCCCGGAGTGCCGTGGACAATGGTCCAGGCGTCGGCGGCGCGCATCTCGTCGGCGGTCAGGATGGGTCGCATGGGTCAGCGCCTCGCGAGCCAGACGATAACGATGAACGCGGAGAACGCGAACCGGTAGATCACGAAGGGAAGATAGCTGCGCGTGCGCACCCAGGCGAAGAGGACCTTGATGCTCGCCACCCCCACCACCGCCGCGGTCACGATGCCCGCGACGAGCACGGGGTCGAGGCCGTCCGCGAGCAGCTTCGGCACCTTGAGAATCACCGCGCCCAGGGTGACCGGAAGGGCCATGAGGAAACTGAGGCGCGCGGCCACGTTGCGCTCGTAACCAAGGAAACGCGCGGCCGAGATCGTGGCCCCGGACCTCGAAACGCCGGGAACCAGGGCGAGGGCCTGGGCGAAGCCCATGATGAGCGCGTCCCGCAGGGTCCAGCCCTCGATCCCCCGCGCACTGGTGGATCGCGCGTCGGCGAGCCAGAGGATGAGGCCCATCACGGTCATGGTGAGCGCCACCAGCAGGGGGCTTCGGAAGGCGCTCTCGGCCAGGTCATTGAGGAGCAGGCCGAAGACGCCGCCGGGGATGGAGGCCACGGCCAGGAAGCCGAGCCTCTTCCCGTCCTCCGATGCGAACGGGTTTCCGTGAGTCCGGAGGCTCGTGAAGGCGCCGCCGATCATCCTGATCCAGTCGCCGAGAAGCGCGCCCGCCACCGCGACCAGGGTTCCGAGGTGCAGGGCGACGTCGAAAGCCAGCGAATGCTCCTGATAGCCGAGAAGCCACGGCACCGCGATGAGATGTCCCGAGCTGCTGATGGGCAGAAATTCGCCCGCGCCCTGGACGATTCCGAGAATGACGGCTTCGAGAAGGTTCACTGGGCTTGTTTGGCTACACTTCGGTTCATGGGATTCGCGGTTTCAATCGATGGCCGGGTGGGCTCGCCGGAGGAGGTCACGCTCAAGGTCACGGACAATGGTTTTGTTTTCGGCGATAGTGCTTATGAAACGCTGCGGACGTACGGCGGGCGGCCCTTCGAACTCGACCGGCACCTCGTGCGCCTGCGTCGCACCATCGGCCTTCTCGGGTTCGACCTGAGGACCAGCGACGACGAGATCAAGGCTCGGATCGACGCCTGTCTCTCCTTCGCCGGGAACGCTGAATCTTACCTTCGCGTGATCGTGAGCCGCGGGGTGGGCGACATGTCGTACCGGTTCGAGCGAATTGCCGCGCCCACCATGGCCATCTACGTGAAGCCCCTCGAGCCGCAGAGCGAAGCCCTCTACGAGAAGGGGGCGGCGGCGGTGTTCGTCTCGATCCGGCGGAACCCGGTCGAAGCCCTGAACCCGGCGATGAAGGCCTCGAACCTGCTGAACAACGCCCTCGCCGCGCGGGAGGCCTACGCGAAGGGGGCCTTCGAGGCGCTCCTCCTCAACACCCGGGGCGAGGTCGCGGAGGCCGCGGGGTCGAACGTCTTCATGGTCAAGGACGGCCTGCTCCTCACGCCCCCGCTTTCGGCGGGCATCCTCGAAGGCATCACCCGCGGGATCACGCTGGAGGTCGCGGCGAAGACGGGCGCGCCCTGCGAGGAGCGTGTCCTGTATCCCGGCGATCTCCGTGACGCGGACGAGATATTCCTCACCAGCTCGCTCAAGGAGATCGCTCCGGTGACCACGCTGGATGGCGCGACGGTGGGTGACGGGAAGCCGGGGCCGGTGACCAGAGCGCTGCTCACGGCGTATCGCGCCCGGATCGGGACGTAGGGTCCGTCACCCCGCGCCGCTTACTTCCCCTTCGCGAAGCTGAACCCGAACCGCCCCTTGATGCACAGGTGCCCGCCCGTCACCGCGTTGTCCGCGGGAGACATCACCTTCACGATCTCGTTCTCCTGCACGTGCAGTTCGAGGTCGCACCCGACCCCGCAGTAGGGACAGATCGTGGAGGTCACCTTCTGCTTCGACTCGTCCCAGGTCCCGGCCTGCCGCATCTCGTGCTCGCGGTTGAACATGAGCGCGCCGGTCGGGCACACCCCGATGCAGTTGCCGCAGTAGACGCAGGCGGATTCGGTCAGGGGCAGCACGTACTCGGTGGAGATGCGCGCGTCGAACCCGCGGCCCGCCACCGCGATCGCGAAGGTGTGCTGCGCGTCCTCGCCGCAGGCTTCGACGCACTTGTAGCACAGGATGCACTTGCTGTAGTCGCGCATGTACAGGTCGTTGTCGAGCTTGGGCGCCTGGGCCACCGTCGCGGCCGTGGCCGGATCGGGCGGATGGTGATGGCCCGCCTCGTTCCGGTCGCGGCCGTGGGCAGCGGCGGGTGCTCCCGCCCCGAATCTCTCCGGATTCGCCTCGTACTTCGCGATCCACTCGTGGGTCTTCCCGCCCGCGGTGGACATGTCCACCGACGAGGCGAGGAACTCGAGCACCAGCTTGCGCGAATGGCGGACCCTCTCGGTGTCCGTCTTCACCTTCATCCCCGCTTCGGCGTTGCGGGCGCAGGCGGGCACGAGGACGCGCGCGCCCTCCAGTTCGACCACGCACACCCGACACGCGTTCACGGGGGTGAGGTTCGGGGCGAAGCAGAGGGTCGGGGTCTCGATCGCCGCCTGTTTGCAGGCGTCGAGAATGGTCGAGCCCTCGCGGACCTTGACCGGCCGGCCGTCGATCTCGAGCGCGATCATCCGCACCGGCGTTTCCACGGGGACGTAGCCCTGGGTGCTCATGCGGCCCCTCCGTTGAAGAGTTTCAATCGCGTGACCGCGGAGCCCACCACCGAGGCCGCGGTCTGCCCGAGGCCGCAGATCGACGCGTCCTTCATCACCTGCGAGATCTCGTCCAGCAGCCGGAGTTCGTCCGCAACCGTGCCGAGGGTCCGCTTGTGCGCGATCCGATGCAGGGCCTCTTCCTGGCGCACCGTGCCCACGCGGCAGGGCACGCACTGGCCGCACGACTCATCGCGGAAGAACCGCGCGATCCGCAGCAGAGTGTCGACGAGATCGACGCTCTGGTCGAAGACCGCGACCACGCCGGAGCCGAGAGTGACGCCCCGCTCGCGCGCCGCCTCGAACGACAACGGCAGATCCAGCTCGTTCGGGCCGATGAAACCGCCCGCGGCGCCGCCCAGCAGGATCGCCTTGATCTTCCGGCCCGGCCTCATCCCGCCGGCGAGATCGAGGAGTTTCGAGAGCGGCGTCCCGCACTCGACTTCGTAGGTCCCCGGCTTCTCGACGTGGCCGCTCACACAGAAGAGGCGGGTGCCCGTGGAGCCCGGGGTGCCGAGCGCCGCGTAGGCGGGCGCGCCGATGCCGAGAATCACGTTCACGTTCACCAGGGTCTCGACGTTGTTGATCCCGGTGGGCTTTCCGAACAGCCCGTGGGTGACCGGGAAGGGCGGCTTGCTCCGCGGCTCGCCGCGCCTGCCCTCGAGCGAATTGAAGAGCGCCGTCTCCTCGCCGCAGATGTAGGCGCCGGCGCCGCAGCGCAGCTCGAGGTCGAACCTGAAGCCCGCGCCCATGACGTTGTCCCCGAGGAAACCGCGGGCATGGGCCTTGCCGATCGCGTTCTCCAGACGCGCCTTCGCGAGCGGGTATTCGCCGCGAAGGTAGATGAAGCCCTTCTCCGCGGCCATGGCGAAGCCCGCGATGGTCATGGCCTCGACCAGCGAGAACGGGTCGCCCTCCATCACCACCCGGTCCTTGAACGTGCCGGGCTCGGACTCGTCGGCGTTGCAGACCACGTAGTGCGGGCGCGCGGGCTGCTGAGCCACCGCCTCCCACTTGACCCCGGTGGGAAACGCGGCGCCACCCCGGCCGAGGAGCTTCGCGTCCTTGATCTCGCGGATGGTGAGGGCGGGTCCGATGTCGACGGCGCGCCGCAACGCCGTGTAGCCGCCGAGGGCGCGGTAACCGTCGAGCGACGTGGGATCGACCACCCCCACCCGCGCGAGCAGGCGGCGGCCATTCCGCGGGCCCACCGCGGGCTCGGGCTCCATGTCGATCTTCTGGTCGTCGAGGCTCGCGCGGACCCATTCGGGGGTGGCGGGAGCGAGGGCCTCGTTGGCGCGGCCCTTCCCCGCTTTCTGGACCAGGACCGCGGGAGCCCGCTCGCACAGGCCCAGGCACGGGCTCTTGATCCACATCAGGCCCTCGTTCTCCTCGTGGGCCGGCCCGATGCTCTCGCGACAGGCGAGGGCCACCTCGGTGGCGCCGTTCACCCGGCAGACCACGTCGTCGCAGACGTGAACCACGGTCTTCGGCCGCTTCTCCACCGAGAAGAGCGCGTAGAAGGTCGCGACCCCGAAGACCTCGGCCGGCGGGACACCCAGCCGCCGCGAGATGTAGTTCAGACCGCCGGGGCTGATCCAACCCTCGCGATGCTGCAGCGCGTGGAGCGCGGGAAGGAGGAGGGAGCGTCTCTCCGGGGTGCCCCGATTCTGGCGGACCACGCGGGGGAGGCCGTCTTTGGAGGCGACATCGGCGCCGAGAACGGCATCGACCGCTTCACGCTCGGCGTCGGTGGGAACATCGGTCGTGAAGTGCAGGTCCACGTCGTGACTCTCTTCTTTAAACGTTAGCGATGACGGCGGGCGAAGCGGGGGCGATCTTCTCGATCCGTACCGCCGCGGCCTTGAACTCGGCGGTGCCGGACTTCGGATCGGTGGCGTCGATGGTGAGGCGGTTCGTCTCGACTTCCTCGGGGAAGTGGAAGGTCATGAAGACGAGCCCGGCGCGCAGGCCGGGATCGATCCGGACCTTGGCCACCACGTCGCCGCGGCGGGAGATCACGCGCACGCGTTCGTCGTCCACCACCCCCAGCGATTGCGCCTCCGCGGGCGAGATCTCGATGGCCTCGCCCTGGCGCAGGGGCGAGGCGAAGGCCCGGGTCTGGACCCCGGTGTTGTACGAATCGAGCTTGCGGCCGGTGGTGAGGCGCAGCGGGAACTCGCTGGTGATCTTGTCTACCGGGGGATCGTCCACCACGGGGCTGAAGGGCGCGAGCACGCCCCGCGCCTCGGGGTCCTTGTCCCAGAGGCGCGCGTGCAGGAACTTCGTCCCGGGGTGCGCCTCATCGGGGCAGGGCCACTGGATGCCGCCCAGCTCTTCGATGTGCTTGTACGACATGCCGGCGTGCATGGGCGAGAGCGTGCGCAACTCGTTCCAGGCCTGCTCCGCGGTGACGAGGGGCCAGGGCTGACCGAGGCGCCGGGCCACTTCGGTGATGATCCAGATGTCGTCTTTCGCGTTTCCCGGCGGATCGAGCGCCTTGCGCACGCGCTGGACCCGACGCTCGCTGTTGGTGACCGTGCCGTCGGTCTCGAAGGCGGCCACCGAGGCCGGGAAGACGACGTGGGCCAGTTCCGCGGTCTT
>DAORUA010000201.1:0-7243 GCA_035432945.1 Vicinamibacteria bacterium
GCACCAGCACCCTCGAGGAGCTGTTCGACGTGGTGGCGCTGCTCTCGACCCAGCCGCCGCCCCTGGGGCCCCGCGTGGGCGTGGTCACGAACGCGGGCGGGCCCGGCATCCTCCTCGCCGACGCCTGCGAGGCGCAGGGCCTCGTCTTGCCCGAACTCGACCCCGCGTCGCTCGAAAAGCTGCGCTCCGTCCTTCCCGCCGCCGCCGGGTTCAAGAACCCCATCGACATGATCGCGTCCGCGACCCCCGAGCAGTACGAGAGAACGATCGAGGTCGTGGGCCAGGACCCGAACGTCGACGCGGTGATCGTGGTCTTCGTGCCGCCCCTCGTGACCACCGCGGAGGAGATCGCGGTCGCGGTGGCGCGGAGCGCTTCGACCGTGCCCGCGCACAAGACGGTGCTGACCGTGTTCCTCGCGAGCAAGAGCGCGCCCCCCATGCTTCCGACCGGCGGCCGAGGCCGGCTTCCCGTGTACACCTTCCCCGAAAACGCCGCCCGTGCCCTGGGCGCGGCGCTCAAGTACCAGCGCTGGCGCGAACGGCCCGCGGGCGAGGTGGTGCGCCTGACCGACGAACAGCGCGCCGAAGCCCGAAGGATCGTGCAGAAGTCCCTCGACGCGAGAAGCGAACGCCACTGGCTGGAGACGGAAGACGTGCGCGCCCTGCTCGAGGTCGCGGGGATCGCGATGGCGGACATCCGGGTCACCGGTCCCGAAGAAGCGCCTGCCGTCGCTCGCGCCATGGGCTTCCCCCTGGTCGCCAAGGCGGTGGCCCCGGGTCTGGTGCACAAGACCGATGTGGGAGGGGTGGTCTTGAACCTGCGCGGCGAGGCGGAGGTCGCGGCCGCGGTGGCAGCCATGCGCGAGAGCCTCGCGAAGGCGGGCTTCGCGCTCGAGAAGGTGATCCTGCAGAGACAGATCGAGGGCGGAATCGAGGCGCTGGTCGGCGTGGTGGTCGATCCCACCTTCGGTCCTCTCCTGGTTTGCGGCATCGGCGGCGTCCAGGTCGAACTCCTGCGCGACGTGTCTTTCCACCTGCCCCCGGTGAGCGATCTCGACGCCGCGGAGATGATCGACCGGTTGCGATTGCGTCCGCTCTTCGACGGCTATCGCGGGAGCCCGCCCGCGGACCGGGCCGCCCTGATCGTCCTGCTCCAGCGACTCTCGGCCCTGGTCGAGGAGATGCCCGAACTCAAGGAACTGGACCTGAACCCGGTCCGCGTGATGCGACCCGGCGAAGGGGCCATCGTGGTCGACGCGCGGATTCTCGTGGGTCGCCCCGGCTCGTGACCGCCCTGCACGCGAGCGCGGGAATCCTCACCGTGCTCGCCTTCTGGGCCGTGTGGTACTGGATCGATCCGCCCCTGCGTCCCGACGGGGTTTCGTGGCCCCGCTTGCTCCTCTGGGTCTTCACGCCTCTGGGCATGTACCTGTTTCTCGCCCATCACCGCGAACCGCCGTCGACCATGGCGTCTCCGGTGGGGAGAGAGGGCGTCGTCGTCCGGGCCTCCCCGCTGGAAGTGGAGGTGTTCGGTTCCTTCTGGCACGCCCGCGGCCTGACCTCGGCGGAGCTTCGGGCCGGTGATCGGGTCCGGGTGATCGAGCGCGACGGCCTCACCCTGGTGGTCGAGCGCCTCTCCTGACCGCTTACAATCGCACTCCAGCATGACGCGCTCCCAGGTTCTCGAAGTCGTTGGAAGCGACCGCGACGAGCGAGCCCTCGTCGACGCCATCGACTTCGACCGCCTTCCGCGGCACGTCGCCATCATCATGGACGGCAACGGCCGCTGGGCGAAGAGCCGCTTCCTGCCGCGCCTCGAGGGCCACCGGGCGGGCGTCGAGTCGGTACGCTCAACGGTGGAGACCGCGGCCCGGCTCGGGCTCGAAGCTCTCACCGTCTATGCCTTTTCGACCGAGAACTGGAAGCGGCCCACCGACGAGGTGTCGGGCCTCATGGGCCTGCTGAAGCTCTACATCCGCCGGGAACTGAAGACGCTTCAAAGCAACAACATCAAGTTCGGGGTGGTGGGCGGCCTCGACGGCCTCCCGAAGGATGTGCAGGACGAACTTCGCCGCGGCATCGAGGAGACCGCGCGGATGACCGGTCTTCAATTCTCCCTGGCCCTCAACTATTCGGGGCGGTCCGAGCTCACCGACGTGGTGCGCCGCATCGCCCTCGAGGCGAAGGCCGGGACCCTCGACCCGGCCGCGATCGACGAGTCCACCATCGAGAAGCATCTCTTCACCGCCCACCTGCCCGAGCCGGATCTCCTGATCCGCACCAGCGGCGAACTGCGCGTGTCGAACTTTCTCCTCTGGCAGATCGCGTACGCGGAGATCTGGGTGACCGACGTGCTGTGGCCCGACTTCCGCCGCCGGCACCTCCTCCAGGCCATCGCGGATTTCCAGAAGAGAGAACGCCGCTACGGCGGCATCACCGCGGCCACCTCGCGGGCATGAGCCTGTTCTCCTCGAACCTCTTCCGCCGGGTCGCGACCGCGGTGGTGGTTCTTCCCGTGGTGGTCGCGGCCATCGCCCTCTTTCCGCAGCGCGGTCCCTGGATGCTGGCCGCGATCCTCTGCGTGCTCGGGGTGAGTGAAGCCCACACCCTGCTCGCCCGTGGGGGGCTCCACGCCTCGCACATCTCGTTTCTTCCCGGCATCGCCCTCTTCTTCGAGCTGGCGGGGACGCCCGACGCGGCCCGCGCATTCCCGATTTCCGGGCTCCCCATCGTGGCCGCGGTGGCCGCCGCCTTCGTCGCGGTGTCGCGCGCGGATCGCTTCGGGATTCCCGTTCTCGCCGCCGAGGGCGCGGGGGCGCTCGCCGGGCTCCTGATCGGCCTGGGCGCGGGCTCGTTCGCGGCCCTCTCGAGCCTCGCCCCGATCGAGGAAGGCACGTCGCGGATCGCGCTCCTGCTCGCGGTGATCATCTCTTCCGACGTCTTCGCCTACTTCACCGGCCATGCGATCGGCCGCCACAAGCTCGCGCCCCAGGTCTCGCCCGGCAAGACCGTGGAAGGGGCGATCGGGGGCCTGGTGGGCGCGGCTCTCGCGAGTGCGGTGATCGCGACCCAGCTCTTCAAGGACCAGTCCCTCGTCCTCGTGATGGTGATCGGCGTCCTGGTGGCGATCGCGGGGATCGTGGGCGACCTGCTGGAGAGTCTTTTCAAGCGCTACGTGGGAGCCAAGGACTCGGGAACCCTGTTTCCCGGTCACGGCGGAGCCCTCGACCGGATGGACGCGTTCATCCTCGCCGCCCCTCTTCTCTACGCGTTCTTCAAGACCGTTTCCTGAGCCGTTCCAACCGGGGTGAACGCGTAAGATCGAAGGCCCCTCGTTTGTGAGGGAGTTCTTTAGAGGTATGGAATGGACTTCGAACTGAGCGCGGATCAGCGGCTCCTCAAGAAAACCGTCCGCGATTTCGCCGAACGCGAGTTGAAGCCGAATTCCCGGGCCTGGGACGAGGCGCAGCAGTTTCCCCGCGACATCTTCACCAAGCTGGGCGAGCTGGGACTCCTCGCCGTGGTGTTTCCCGAGGAATACGGCGGCTCGGGCATGTCGACGGTGGACTACACCATCGTCATCGAGGAACTGGCGCGCGTGGACGCGGGGGTCGCACTCTCCACCGCCGCCCACAACTCTCTCTCCTCCGGTCACATCTTCCTCGCGGGCAGCGAGGAGCAGAAGAAAAAGTACCTGCCGAAACTCGCCACCGGCGAGTTCGTGGGGGCCTGGGGCCTGACCGAGAACAGCGCCGGTTCGGACGCGGGGGGAACCAAGACCACCGCGGTCAAGGACGGAGATTCGTGGGTTCTGAACGGCTCGAAGACCTTCATCACCAATGGAAGCTTCGCGGAGATCGCGGTCATCATGGCCGTGACCGACAAGGCGAAGGGCAACAAGGGGATCTCCGCCTTCCTGGTGGAGAAGGGCACGAAGGGCTTCCGCCCGGGAAAGAAGGAAGACAAGCTGGGGGTGCGCTCCTCCGACACCTCCGAGCTGATCCTCGAGGACTGCCGCATCCCGGCTGGGAACCTCCTGGGCGAACTCGGCAGGGGCTTCATCGACACCCTGAAGATCCTCGACCGCGGCCGGATCGGCATCGCGGCGTTCTCGATCGGCATCGCGCAGGGCGCTTTCGAGGCGGCGCTCTCCTACGCGAAGGGCCGCAAGCAGTTCAACCAGGCCATCGCGGAATTCCAGGGCGTTCAGTTCAAGCTCTCGGAGATGGCCATGAAGATCGACGCGGCCCGGCTGCTCATGCTGCGGGCGGCCGCGCTGCGCGACGCGGGCCGGGAGCACAAGACCGAGTCGGCCATGGCCAAGCTCTTCGCGAGCGAAATGGCGGTGGAGGTGGCGCTCGAGGCCATCCAGATCCACGGCGGCTACGGCTACGTGAAGGACTATCCGGTGGAACGAGCCCTGCGCGACTCCAAGCTCGGCACGATCGGCGAAGGCACGAGCGAAATCCAGAAGCTCGTGATCGCAAGGTCCCTTCTCGCCTAAGGTCGATCCGGCACTCCCGCGAAGCGCATGAAACTCCCGGACGACAAGGACATCCTGCGCGGCGACATCCGCGCGGTGGCGCGGGCCATTCGCGCGGTCGAGGATGACTGGCCGGGGTCGCGCGCGCTGCTCACCCGTCTCTTTCCCCATGCCGGCCGCGCCCTGACCCTCGGCATCACCGGGCCGCCCGGGGCGGGGAAGTCGACTCTCGTGGACCGGCTGACCACGCATTTCCGGAAGGCGGGGAAGACGGTGGGGGTGGTGGCCGTCGATCCCACCTCTCCTTTCTCCGGCGGCGCCATCCTGGGCGACCGGATCCGCATGCAGAACCACGCGACCGACGACGGCGTCTTCATCCGGTCGATGGCGACCCGCGGCGCCCTTGGCGGTCTCTCCGCCGCCACCATGGCCGCCCTCCTCGTGCTCGACGCCTCCTCGAAGGACATCCTGATCGTCGAAACCGTGGGGGTGGGCCAGGACGAGGTCGACATCGCCTCGGAGGCGGACATCGCGATCGTGGTCCTCGTACCCGGCCTCGGCGACGAGGTCCAGGCCCTGAAGGCCGGGATCATGGAGATCGCGGACCTGTTCGTGGTGAACAAGGCCGACCGTGATGGCGCGGACCGCCTGGCCTCCGAGATCGAGATGATGCTGTCGCTCACCGGCGAAACGAAAGGCGATCGGCCTCCCGTGGTTCGCACGGTGGCGCCCACGAGCCAGGGCATCGACGAACTCGCGAAGACCATCGAAGAGGTCCGGGCCCGACGGGAAAAGAGCGGGCAGCTCGCCGCCCGTCGCCGTGAGCGCCTCCTGCGCCAGTTCGAGGCCCAGGTCGAAGGGCTCCTTCGCGAAAAGGTCCGGCGCCGCATCGACGCCCTCGATTCCAGCCTGCGCCTGCGCGAGCGGGTGCAGAATCGGGAGATCGATCCCTACTCCGCGGCCGACGAGACCCTCGAGGGCATTGAATCATGATTCTGAAGATCGACCACCTGGGCATCGCGGTGAAGGACATGGCCGAGGCCAAACGCGCCTACGAAGCGCTCGGCTTCAGGATCGAGGCCGAACACGACGTGCCCACCGAGAAGGTAAAGACCGCGTTCATCACCGTGGGCGAGTCGCACCTCGAACTCCTCGAGCCCACCGACCCCTCTTCGGTGATCGCGAAGTTCCTCGAGAAGCGCTCGGGCCTGCACCACATCTGCGTGCTGGTCGACGACATCGAGAAAGCCATGGCGGAAATGAAAGCGGCGGGGGCCCAGCTTCTCGACGAAACGCCGCGGATCGGCGCGGGCGGCTGCCGCGTCGCCTTCATCCATCCGAAATCCGCGGCCGGCGTTCTCCTCGAACTCAAGCAGGCCTGAAATGGAAATGAACCACACCGCGGACATCGGGATCATCGGGGGCAGCGGCCTCTACGACATCGAGGGTTTCGAGGCCCAGGGCGAGGCCTTCATCGAGACGCCCTACGGAAAGCCGTCGGACGCGATCATGGTGGGCCGCTACGGCGCCCAGAACGTGGCCTTCCTGCCGCGTCACGGCCGCGGCCATCGCATCTCGCCTTCCGAGATCAACTTCCGCGCCAACATCTGGGCCCTGAAGTCGCTCGGGGTGAAGTGGATCCTCTCCGTCTCCGCGGTGGGCTCGCTCAAGGAGCAGTACGTTCCCACCCACATGGTGACGCCCGACCAGTTCATCGACCGGACGTTCGGCCGCAAGGGCACGTTCTTCACCGACGGCATCGTGGGCCACGTGGGCTTCGCACATCCCGTCTGCAAGCACGTGCACCGCATTCTCGGAGAGGCCTGCCGGCGAGCCGGCGCCACCATCCATGAGGGCGGCACCTACGTCTGCATGGAAGGCCCGCAGTTCTCGACCCTCGCCGAGTCGAACCTGTATCGCTCCTGGGGGGCCGACCTCATCGGCATGACCAACCTGCAGGAAGCGAAGCTCGCCCGCGAGGCCGAGATCTGCTACGCGACCCTCGCCATGGTCACGGACTACGACTGCTGGCATCCCGGGCACGACGCGGTCACCGTGGACCAGGTGGTGGCGGTGGTCCAGAAGAACGCCTCCATGGCGAAGGCCATCCTCAAGGCCGCGGTGGAGCAGTTCCCTGTACCCCGCGACTGCGAGTGCGAGAGCGCCGCCAGATTCGCGATCATGACCGCGCCCCACCTCATCCCCGAGAAGGTCAAAAAGGACCTCGCTCCCATAATCGGGCGCTACTTGAAATAGGCTTCGCGCCGTCGGTCCGCCCCCGGGCGCCCCGACTTCCCTCCAGAAACCGGTTCCCTCACCCCGTCCCCTCACCAGGATAAGCACCAAAAGAAGCCATGTCTGTTCTCGTTGTCGGAAGCGTCGCGTACGACACGCTTGAAACCCCCGCTGGACGCGCCGAGAAGATCCTCGGAGGCTCGGCGTCCTACTTCGCCCTCGCCGCCTCGTACTTCACCGACGTCAACATGGTGGGGGTGGTCGGCGACGACTTCGGTCCCGAGCAGATGAGCGCCTTCGAGGGCCGGCGGATCGACCTGCAGGGGCTCGAGCATGCGCCGGGCAAGACCTTCCACTGGCAGGGGAAGTATTCGACCGACCTCAACTCCCGCGAAACCATCTGCACCGACCTGAACGTCTTCGAGCATTTCAAGCCCAAGCTGCCCGAGAGCTATCGCAAGTCCGATCGCCTCTTCCTCGGCAACATCGAGCCGTCGCTCCAGCGCGATGTCCTGGAACAGGTCG
>DAORUA010000202.1:0-7206 GCA_035432945.1 Vicinamibacteria bacterium
GCAGCTCTACCACGTGACCACCACGAAGGACTTCACCTACCACGTGTGCGGCGCCCAGCAGGACAACACCACCCTGTGCGCGCCCTCGCGGCCCGATCCGCTGGCTCCGCCCAGCATGGGCCCCAATGCCCCCGGCAACTGGTTCTACCAGGTGGGGGGCGGCGAGAGCGGGTACATCGCCCCCTCGCCCACGAATCCGAACATCTTCTTCGCGGGCAGCCAGGGCGCCCTCATCACCCGCTTCGACCGCTCCACCGGACATCTCCGCGACGTCCAGATCTACCCCGAGTTCTTCTCAGGCATGCCCTCGAAGGACTTGAAGGAACGCTGGCAGTGGACCTTCCCCATCGTCTTCGACCCGCTGGATCCGAACACGCTCTACGCGACCTCGCAGCACCTGTGGAAGACCACCGACGAGGGCCGCACCTGGGAAAAGATCAGCACCGACCTCACCCGCGCGGATCCGAAGACGCTGGGCGACTCCGGCGGGCCGATCACCCACGACATGAACGGGCCGGAGATCTACGCGACCATCTTCGCGGTGGCGCCCTCGCGCAAGGAGAAGGGCACGATCTGGACGGGAAGCGACGACGGCCTCGCCTTCATCACCCGCGACGGCGGGAAGAGCTGGACGAACATCACGCCTCCGAGCCTTCCGGAATTCGCGCGCATCAGCATCATCGACGCCTCGCCGCACCGGGCGGGTGCTGCGGTCCTGTGCGCCAAGCGCTATCAGCTCGACGACCGCGCGCCCTACATCTACCGGACCGACGACTACGGCAAGACCTGGACGAAGATCGTGAACGGGATCGACAGCGGCGCGTACGTCCACGTGGTTCGCGAAGACCCGAAGAAGGAAGGCCTGCTCTACGCGGGCACCGAGCACGGCGTGTACGTCTCTTTCAACGGCGGGGCCTCCTGGCAGCCCTTCAACCAGAACCTGCCCGACACCCAGATCTCCGACCTCGTGGTCGAGGAGAACGATCTGGTCATCGCCACCCACGGCCGGTCCATGTGGGTGATGGACGACATCGCCCCCCTGCGCCAGATGACGCCGCAGGCCGCCTCGGCTTCGCTCCATGTCTTCAACCCGCGGGCCGCGATCCGAGGCAACGGCCCGGCGCCCATCGACTTCATCCTGAAGCAGCCGGCGGAGAAAGTGCGGGTCGAGATCCTCGACAGCAAGGGCGCGCTCGTGCGCTCGTTCACGGGCACCCCCGACGACGACAAACCCCGCCCGGGCGGCGCCGGCGATGGGTTCTTCGGACCGCCCAGGGTGAAGCCGCCCACCCGCAATGCCGGCCTCAACCGGTTCGCCTGGGATCTCCGCTACCCCGGCCCGGAAACGTTCGAAGGAATGATCCTGTGGAGCGCTTCCTCGGCCGGACCGTTCGCGGTGCCCGGCATGTACTCCGCGAAAGTCACGGTGGGCCCCGAGACCCAGACCGTGCCGTTCGAGGTCAAGATCGATCCGCGCCTGAAGAACACCACCGTGGCCGATCTCCAGGAGCAGTTCAAGCTCGCCATGGACGTGCGCGACGCCACGTCGACCGCCCACGGCACGGTCGGGAAGATCCGCGGCATCCGCAAGGACATCATGGATCGTGACGCGAAGGCGAAGAACAAGGCGCTCTCCGCGGACATCGCCGCCGTCCTCGCCAAGCTCTCCGCCATCGAGGAGGACCTGTATCAGACCCGGAACCGCTCCGGCCAGGACCCGCTCAACTTCCCCATCAAGCTCGGGAACAAGCTCGGCGCGCTCCTGCGGGTCGTGTCCGCGGGCGACGGCCGGCCGAACGCGAGTTCCTACGAGGTGTACAAGCTCGAGAAGGGCCAGCTCGACGCGATCATGGCGAAGTACGAAGCCGTGATCGCGGTGGACCTGCCGAGGATCAACAAGCGGCTCGAGAGCCGCAAACTCGAACCCATCACGGTCAGCGGAGTCAGGCCGCCCGGCGTGCGGTAGGCGCCGTAGTCCGCGTCACCATCGGGGTCCATAGGCTACGATCCCGGCGGTGAAGTCGATCCTCGCTCCGCCTCGGCCGATGGTTTCCCACGGGCTGCGGTGGACCCTCGCCCTGCTCTCCCTTCCGGTCATGGCGCAAGCTCCCGGACCCACGGGCCCAACGGTCCGGCCCAACATCGTGGTGGTTTTGCTGGACGACGCGGATGCCGAGATCACCGAGTCGATGCCCCGCCTGCGCTCGATGCTGGTCGAGCAGGGAGCGCGGTTCACCGCGAACATCGCCAACACGCCTCTGTGCGGCCCCGCCCGGGCGGTGATCCTGAGCGGCGAGTACGCCCACAACAACAAGGTGTACTACAACAACGGCCCGGAGGGCGGATACGCCCCGTGGGCCCGCGGCGGCTACGACCGGAAGAACCTCGGCCCGAGACTCCAGGCCCTGGGCTACCGCACGGGGCTGTTCGGCAAGTACATGAACGACTTCCCCACCGGCGAGAAGGAGACGTTCGTCCCCGGAGGCTGGACCGATTTTCAGGCGGTAATGTCGGATCGCGAGGCCCGCAACAACCGGTTCACCCTGAACGAGAATGGGGCTCTCAAGCCCTACGACGCCGCGACCGGCGGGTACCAGACCGACCTGCTGAGCGGGCGCGTCCTTTCGTTCATCCGGGAGAGCGAGAAGAACGACGATCAACCCTTCTTCGCGCTGCTCTCGGTGAGCGCCCCTCATGTCCCGCCGGAACCTGCGGCCCGCCACCTCGCCGCCTTTCCCGGCGAGAAGGCCCCTCGCAAGCCCTCGTTCGACGAAGCCGACCTGAGCGACAAACCGAAGGCCTTGCGCGAGCAGGCGACGCCGATCACGAGGCAGCAGGAGATCGAGATCGACGAGACCTACCGGGCGATGAGGCAGTCGCTGCTCGCGGTCGAGGACTCGATCGAGGCGCTGCTCAAGACCCTGACCGAGACCGGCGAGATCTCGCGCACCTACGTCTTCCTCACCTCCGACAATGGATGGATGCGGGGCGAGCACCGGATCCCGGCCGAGAAGTACGCGCCCTACGACGAGTCCATCCGCGTCCCCCTGATCGTCCGCGGCCCGGGCGTGGCCGCGGGACTGTCCCTCGACCCCATGGTAGGCCTCGTCGATCTGGCCCCGACTTTCCTGGACCTCGCCGGGGCTCCGGCCTCCGCGATCGCCCTCGCAGACGGCCGGTCGCTGGTCCCGCTACTCCGCCTGAAGCAGGGCGAGCGGGCGGTCTGGCGCGAGTCGATGCTGATCGAGCATTTCGGGGGAGGCGCGCCGTTCCGGGTGCGCGGGTACTTCGGACTTCGGTCGAAGGACGCCGCGTACATCGAGTACGCCACGGGCGAGAAGGAGTATTACGACCTTGCGAAGGACCCCTACCAGATGGAGAACGCGGCGGCCCGGCTCGATGCGCCGACCCTGGCCCGGCTGCGAGCGCGGGTGTCGGCCCTCAAGGACTGCCGGGGACGGGCCTGCCGCCTGGGCGAAGGGACCGCGAGCACGGAGGCGCGCTAGCGCCGCTTCGTGATCGCGGCGAACCAGGTCTCGGCCATGAGCTTGTAGCCCGCGGCCGAGGGATGGATGTAGTCGGCGAACAGATCCCGATAGTCGAGGGGCGATTGCTCGAAGGCGGCATGAAGGTCGACCAGCACCACGTCTTCCTCGACCGCCATCTGGCGGATGAACTCGTTCTGCGCCACGATCCACGAATTCCGCTGGGGCGAGGCCCGGAAATCGTTGCCCACGTTCGACATCAGGAGCGTGCCCACGAAGGGGAACCCGCCCTGGGCCCTGACCTTGCGGACCATGGATCTCAGGTTCTCGATGGTGAAGCAGGGCGGCTGGCCGCATCGGGGATCGGCCCAGTCGTTGGTGCCATAGAGGATCAGCGTGAAGGCGGGACGGCCGCCCTGAAGCGAGTCGAGGATCCGCGAATCGCCCCGCTCCGTGTTCGAGGAATCGACGCCGTCGTTGATGACGTGGGCCTTGCCGAAGTGGGCGGCGAGCATCCTCTCGAGCTCCCCGGTGTACCCCTGGCCATCCCCCACCGCCGCCTGCCCGTTGGTGATGCTGTCTCCGAATGCGAGGACGACTCCAGCCGCAGCACCCGGGCCGAGGGGCAGGGTGATGGGGACGTTGAGGGACCCGGTCAGGGGCGGCGTCACCACCGATGATTCGGGAGCGCGGTAGTACGGGGGCAGGGATGACGCGGCGACCGAGAGGGTCTGCGCGCTCTGAAACACGCCGAGGGACACTTCTCCGCTGGTCGCGGCGGTCCGGCCGGAGACCCCTCCAAAGGAAACCTCGGCCCCCGGAATGCGGATCAGCTCCGCGGGGTCGAGAAGCCCGTTGCGGTTCTCGTCCAGGAAGGCGGTGAAGGTGACGCTCCGGCTGATCGGAGCGGGCGCCGACGGCCCGGAGTTCCCCCCGCAGGCCGCGCTGAGCGCAGACACCGCCAACAGCTTCGCGAGGATCTTCATGGACAAACCGGGCGGAGAATCCTATTACGGCGCGATGGCCCGGGCCGCCCGGGATATATCCTGACCGGCCCGCGGGATCTCTTGAAGCACATTTCTCCTTTCGCCATCAAGCTCGTCCTCTCCGCCGGACTTCTCGTCTACCTTCTCCAGAGCGTGGACCTCGCCGCGGTCTTCCGTCACCTGGCCGAGGGCGAACACGGGCTCTTCGCGATCGCGATCGTGGTGTACGCGGTCGTGGTGGTGCTCTCGACCGTGCGCTGGAAGGTGCTGCTCGACGCGCTGGGCGGAGCGGCGAATCTGCGGGCCCTCGTCGATTCGTACCTCGTCTCCGCCTTCTTCGCGAATTTCCTTCCGAGCAATGTCGGGGGCGACGTGGTGCGGGCGCGGGAGACCGCGCGGGAGGCGGGGTCGCACACCGCCTCCCTCACCGTCGCCGCCATGGACCGGGTGGTGGGATTCGTGGCCCTCTATTTCATCGCCGCGCCCGCCTTTCTCCTGGGCGGCCCCCTGGTCCGCGGCCTCGCGGGAGCGCGCGTCATCCTCGCCGGGCTCACCGTGCTCTTCCTCATCCTCGGCATCCTCTTCGCGCGCCCCGCGCTGGTGAGCGGCCTCATCGAGGGCCTCGGACTCCGGCGCTTTCCCTGGCTCTTCGACCGCCTCGCGTCCGTCCAATCGACTCTGGGAGCCTTCCGGGCCAACCGGCAGGCGATGGTGAACTCGTTCCTGCTCTCCCTGGTCCTGCAGTTCCTCGGCGTGTCCTACTTCTTCGTGGTGGCGCGCGCGCTCCGGATTCCCCTCGATCCCGGTACCTGCCTGCTCATGGTTCCGCTGTGCACCCTGATCCAGGCCCTGCCCATCTCATTCAACGGCTGGGGCGTGCGCGAGGGCGTGTACGTGGTCTATTTCCGCCAGGTGGGTCTGCCGAAGGAAAGCGCACTCGCTTTCTCCATCGTGGCCGCGGCCCTGGCCGTGCTGCTCTCGCTTTCGGGCCTCTTCGTGTGGCTGGCCCGCCGTTCGCACGCTCACGACGCGACGGACGCCTCGCGTTCCTGAACGCCGCGGGGCGGGTACGGGAATCGCCGCTTCTGTCGGTTGATCGGCGCCTCGATCGCATACCAGGAGATGGTGGCCAGGACCACCGAGATCGCGCCGTAGATCAGGAACATCTTCAGGCCCCGGTCCATCTGGGGAACGCCGTAGTGCCTCGCCACCGCGCGGCCGATCGGGATCAGGAACAGGTGATAGAGGTAGATGCCGTAGCTGATCCGGCCGATGTAGCGAACCGGAGCCAGTTCGAGAACCCGGCGGATCAGGGAAGGGCCGGTGGTCGTGGCGAGGTACACGAGGGCCACGGAGATGAGGGCCAGTCCCAGGTCGCCTGGAATCCGGTACTCGATCCGATCGGTGGCCCGCAACCCCGCCTGGTACCGGAAACCCTGGGCGAAGAAGAACAAGGGCGCCCCGAAGAGCGCGGCGTAGAAGGCGAGCCTCGGCGCGAAATCGCCTCCCCGCGCGTCGCGGTGCGCGCAGATGGCGAGCAGGGCCCCGAGCCCCAGGGCATCCATGCAGCCCTGGAGCACGAGGTGCGTCTCTTCGAAACTGCGGCCCTGAAGCGCGCCGACCGCCTCATAACCGAAGCTGAAGATCACCAGGCCGATCGAGATGAAGGCGAGGCGCCTCACGGACGAGAAGAGCGCCACCAGGGGCCAGAGCAGGTAGAACTGCTCCTCCACGCACAACGACCAAAGGTGGGTCGCCTGGGCCAGGGGCTTGTGGAAGTAGGTGAGGGCGATGTTGCCCGTGTAGGTGAGGTGCCAGGGCAGCAGGTCGGCGATCGGACCGTACCCCACCCACCATCCGACCAGGACCACGAGATAGTAGATGGGTGCTATGCGGAGAGCCCTTCGGGCCACGAAAGCGCGGAAGACGGCGCCGCGCGAGGCCTCGCCCGCTGCCACCGCGTCGCGCCCGCGCAGGAGGAGGCCGGTGATCAGGAAGCCGGAGAGGACGAAAAACAAAAGAACGCCGAAGCGGCCCCAGTGGAAGGCGCGCTGGATGAGCGCGCGCTCGGGGAAGAAATGCGAGATCAGAACCGCCGCCGTCGCCACCGCCCTCAAACCGTCGAGCGCGGGGTAGAAGCGCGCGGGAGCGCCCGTGGAAAGGGCGGGGGCGTCCACTAGGGGGAAACCGGTTCGTTCATCGTGGAGAAACTGTGTTCAGTATAACTAGACACCCATGATCTTCGGTCCCCCCCGGGGGCCCTACCCGGCGGGATTCCCGACCTTCTCGAACAGGGAGAAGGTGTGGTGGTTATAGGTCGCGGTCCGGAACACGGACTGGCCCGCGACCGCGAACGGACGAAAGGCCTTGAGCGCGGGGATCGAGTCGAGAGAGACCACGCGTTTCTCCGGGATGTCGTTCCAGCCGAGAAGAAGGACCCCCCGAGGGCGGAGCACACGTGCGCAGGCGGCCAAGGAGGCGTCGACCTGGGCCGGGTCGTTCAGTCCCCAGCCGATTACGCCGTTGCAGATGATGAGATCCACCGAAGACTCGTCGAACCGGATTCCAATGTCGACCATGGGCCCGATCAGATGTTGTTTCGCGCCATAGCGGGCCCGCGACGGATCCATGTCGATCGTCCAGTAGTCGCGGCCGGCGAACATTCCCTCGTAATGCCGGGTGTACCAGTCGCAGCCGACGAAGATCACGCGCCGATACTCCGGATCGGCGGCGAG
>DAORUA010000203.1:0-7172 GCA_035432945.1 Vicinamibacteria bacterium
GAGGTCCTGACCGCCCTGGAGGCGGCGAAGCCCGGCCTTGCGGGGTTGGAGTCCGCGCGCAGAATGCTCGCAGGCCGCGCCGGCTGATCCTGCTGCGCCTCCTGGACACCAAGCAGCCCCGACCGGAGCTTTTGCCCTACAAGCGCTCGGCGCCTTCCAGCCGCGCCAGGGCCCGATCGAAGGTCCCGAGCGGCAAGTGCCCCGCCTTGCGAGCGGCTTCGAGAACCAGGCAATCCGAGAATCCGACCCCGGGGACGCTCCGGTATCGCACGACCGCGGCGGCAACGACCTCGGCATCCTGGACCGTGACATTCCGATGGTCCAGCAACATCTCGATCGCGGCCGCGATCGCCTGCGGCTTCAGTTCGTAGACCGAGGCGAGGACCCAGGTTGTTTCGGCCAACACCACAAGGGACACCCACGCGCCCGCGGCCACGAATTCATCGGCGGCTCGCGTCTGCCTCGGGTCGTCCCGGGCCAGCAGGCGAACCACGACATTCGTATCAACCGCGCACATGCCGGCGAGCGACTTCAGCCTTGAGACCGGACTTCAGCTGAGCGAGGGACCGCCGCCTCGGGCGTGCCTTGAACAGAGCCTTGTGTATCTCCTCGGAGGAGTATCGGCCGGCGCGCCGAACCACGATGGTCCCCTCCTCATCGAGCCATTCGAGAGTGCCGCCCGGCCCGACCCCGAGCCTTCGCCGCACCGCCGCGGGGACGGAGATCTGGCCCTGGGCGGTCAGGCGGGATTGAGCAATGCCCATGGCTGAGATTACCACGGTACTGCATGCGGGGGGCGCCTCGGGGTGCGGGCCTCGCCGCGCTAGTCCAGGTGCCCCTTCCCGGAATCCCCCATCTCGACCTTCGCGCCCGGGAAGTACTCGTTCCAGCGGGTCGTGACCCTCTTCGCGGTCGCTTCGTCCGCGAAGAGCTCCGTCGGATACCAGGGCTTCGTCCGCGCGTCGATCGCGATGGGCGGCGACAGGGCCACGTGGTTCGCGACCACGTTCTGCTTCGCCCCATGGATGTCGCGGGCGGGCTCGAAGCGCGTGAAGGTGGTCCAGAGGAAGTTGATGGTCGACCGGGCGGCGCGCGCGGGCTCGTCGGACACGACCACCAGCGGCCACCCCGCGAAGGCGGGATCGGCGGCGACGCGGGCGATCACGGCGGACTCCTCCTCGTGAGAGCCGCGGTACGGAGCGGCGCCGACCACCAGACACCCCGGGGAGAAGACGTGCACGGCGGTCACGGACGGACCGGGCGACCCCCTGAACTCGCGCGGCAACTCCCGGCGCTTCGGCCCCACGCCCATCCAGACCCCTTTCGACCCGCGGTTGATGGTGGGCGTCGTGTAGTCGAGCGAATCCATGGACAGATTCGGAAACACGAAGAGGTCGGTCTCGGGCGTGGTGCGCTCGAGGATGTGGGTCAGGGTGGCGCGAAAGTCCTTGAGATCGAGACCTGCGGAGGAATCGGTCAGGAGCAGGAACTTGGTGAGCGAGAGCTGACCTTCGCCGAGGATCCGGAAAGCGCTCGCCATCGCCTCGCGCTCGTAGCGGTCCTGGACGATGGCCGCGGCAAGCGAGTGGTAGCCCGTCTCGCCGTAGGACCAGAGGGACTTGACCTGCGGCATCACCAGGGGAAACAGGGGCGAGAGGAGATCCTGAAGGAGATCGCCGATGAAGAAGTCCTCCTGCCGCGGCTTCCCCACCACGGTCGCAGGATAGATGGCGTCGCGACGACGGTAGACGCGGTCGACCTCGAACACCGGGTAGTCGTGAGTCAGCGAGTAGTAGCCGTAGTGATCGCCGAACGGACCTTCGGCACGGCGCACGCCCTTCGGCACGCGGCCCACCAGCGCGAACTCGGCGTTCGCGACCAGGGGCACCTCGCTCACCCCTTCGACCATTTCCAGCCGGCGGCCCGTGATCAGAGAAGCCAGCAGCAGCTCGGGAACGTTCTCCGGCAGGGGCGCGATCGCGGACAGGATGAGCGCGGGCGGCCCGCCCACGAAGACGCTCACGGGCAGGGACTCCCCGCGCTGCTCGGCGAGGTGGTGATGAAACCCGCCGCCCTTTCCGATCTGCCAGTGCATGCCCGTGGTCTTGTTGTCGAAGACCTGCATGCGGTACATGCCGAGGTTCGTGCCCAGGCCTTCGGGGTGCGCGGTAAGGACGAGGGGCAGGGTGATGAAGGGCCCGCCGTCCTCGGGCCAGCAGGTGAGCGCCGGCAGCTTCGAGAGATTCGGCCCTTCGCGGACTTCGGTGACCGGGCCGCTCGCCGAGCGCTTGAGGCCCACCTTGAGGCCGGACATCACGAGATCGCGAGCGCCCCAGGCCTTCCCCAGGGTGGGCGGGAGGGCGTGCTGGACCACGTCCACCGCGCGGCGGACGAAGCGCGCGGCGTTCCCCCCGAACGCCATCTCCGCCCGCTTCGGCGTTCCGAAGAGATTCGTGACCAGGGGAAAACCCGAGCCGGTCACGTTCTTGAACAGGAGCGCGGGACCGCCGGCCGCGATCACCCGGCGGTGGATCTCCGCGGCCTCGAGGCGGGCGTCGACGGGGGCATCGATCTCGATGATGTCGCCTTCGCGACGAAGGGCGGCGATGAACTCGCGGAGGTCTTTGGACACGGGGAGCGAATGGTAACCGTCCGGGGTCGCCCCGGTCATCTCAGGACCCGGGTGTATCGTGCTTTCGTCAACGGCCAGTGTGGCCGCGCGACGATTCGAAAGAGGTGCTTATGCCAGATCCCAAGAAACCCGAAGGTGACGGGATGCCCGATTTTTCCGGCGTCACCGGGGGGGCTTCGACCACCGCGAAGACGAAAACGCCGGCCGTGGTCTACGAGACCTACACCGTGAAGCCGGGCGACTCGCTGTCGAAGATCGCGAAGCACAAATACGGAAATGCGAACCTCTGGAAGACCATCTACGAGGCCAACAAGGATCGCATCAAGAACCCCGACGTGATCCAGGTCGGTTGGGAACTCAAGATTCCGGCGAAGCCGGAGTGACACCAAAGGAGATTTTCATGCGCCGCACTACCATCCTCACCCTCGTCGCCCTTACCGCGGCCTGCGGAAGCAAGCCCGCGCCGCCGCCGGCCCCCGTGGTTGTCGCGACACCCGTCCCGACCCCGGCCCCGCCCGCGGTCTCCGGCGTGACCCTCGGCAACGCGATCGGAGCCGATAAAGCGGTGGCTACGGCCGCCGAGACCTTCGCGGTCAAGGACACCATCTACGCCTCCGTCGCCACCACCGGCGCGGGACACTTCAAGCTCCGCGCGCTCTGGTCCTTCGTGAAGGGCGACAAGACGGCCAAGGTCAACGAGACCACCATCGAGTTCGACTCCACCGGTTCGGCGAACAACGAGTTCCACGTCGAGAACGCCAAGGGCTGGCCGAAGGGCGACTACAAGGTCGACATCTTCCTCGGCGACGCCGAGGCCCCCGCGACCACGAAGACCTTCAAGGTCCAGTAGAGGCCCTCGGGCCGAAGATCGCGTGATACGCTGCGGCCGTGGAAACGGTCGCTCCCGCCCAGAGGCGCACCCTCTGGACCTGCGAATGCGGACGCAAGGTCCCGTCGACGGTCGAGTTGTGCCGATGCGGAAAATCAAAGCCGGTCGAGGCCGCGGCCCCGGCCGGCCCTGATCTCAGCGGCGCCGCCGATTGGGTGGAGCAGCAGGCCCTGGCGCCAGCCGCGCCGGAGAAGACATCGGGCCTCAGCTACCGCGGCTACCAGCAGCTCGCGGTGGTTGCTCTCATTGCCGGCCTCTATTTCGGCAGCCGATACTTCAACGAGTGGCGCGCTTCCCGCTCCGCGCGCGCCCAGCTCGTCGAGGCCCTGACCACCGCCGTGGGCGCGGACGAGGCTGAGAAGGTCGCAGCCCTCCACCACGCCGGCTGCTTTGCGGACACGTACCAGATCGGCTGGGGCCGTCGAGGCCAGGGATCGAAATTCGACGCCGAGAAGTACGTCACCTGCGTCGCGAAGAAGGCAGGGCTCACGCGCTCACGCTGAGGCTTGAAAACCCTCTACCATTCGCCGGTTGAAAGCTCTGGTCACTGGCGGCGGCGGGTTCCTGGGATCCGCGATCGTTCGGCTCCTCCGCGCACGCGGCGATGACGTCGTCGTGGTCGCGCGCGGGGATTACCCGGAACTGAAGTCGCTCGGCGTGGCCCTCTTCCGCGCCGACATCACCGATCTTTCCGCCCTCACCGAGGCCGCGACCGGTTGCGATGTCGTCTTCCACACCGCGGCCAAAGCCGGAGTGTGGGGATCGTACGAAAGCTACTTCAAGCCCAACGTGGTGGGCACGGAGATGCTGATCGCGGCCTGCCTCGCCACCCGCGTCCCGAAGCTCGTCTTCACCGGCTCGCCGTCCGTGGTCTTCGACGGCCGCGATCAGGCGAACGGGACCTCGGCCCTGCCCTACGCGCATCCGGCGTCAAGCCGCTACTCCGCCACCAAGGCGGCTTCCGAGCGCCTGGTTCTCAAGGCGAACTCGAGGCTCCTCGCCACGATTTCGCTGCGGCCGCACCTCATCTACGGCCCGGGCGATCCGCACCTCGTGCCTCGCGTGATCGACCGCGCCTCGAAGGGCCGGCTCGCCCTCGTGGGCGACGGAACGAACCGAGTGAGCCTCACCTACGTCGACAACGCCGCCGCCGCGCACCTCCAGGCCGCGGACCGCCTTTCGTTCAACGCGGTGTGCGCGGGCCGGGCGTACTTCATCAACGATCCCGAGCCGGTGGTCTTCGGAGAGTGGCTGAGCACGCTGGTGTCGCGGCTCGGACTGCCGCCCATCAAACGGCGGCTTTCCATCCCCACCGCGGTCGCCATCGGGGGCGCGCTGGAATTCGTCTGGAGCACGTTCCGCCTGGGCGGCGAGCCTCCGCTCACCCGCTCGGTCGCGAAGAACCTCGGGATCTCCCACTGGTACTCGATCGACGAGGCCGTCCGCGACTTCGGCTACGCGCCCCCGGTGACCTCGGCCGACGGCTTCGAGCAGACCATCGAGTGGTTCAAGCCGCGCATCCCCCGGGCCTCCTGATGTCCGAAGGGCCCGATATCGACGTCGTTCTCGCGCGCCTCGATGACTTTTCCGACCTCGGCCGGTTCCACGCCGTCCTCTCGGAGGACGAGCGGTCGCGGGCGGCGGGCTACAAGCTCAAGGAGCCCGGCGACGTGTTCATCCTCGCCCGCGGCCTGCTGCGCCTCGAACTCGGCCAGCGCCTCGGCGTCGACGCGCGCGGCCTTCGCTTCGAGATCCGGGAGTCCGGAAAACCCGACGTGCGGCGGCCCGACGCCTCGGGACCCGACTGGCGCTTCAGCGTCTCGCACACCGGCTCCCGGGTGGCGCTCGCCTTCGCCTCCGGCATCGACGTGGGCATCGACATCGAACCCCTCGATCGCGAGGTGAAGCCTCTCGAGATCGCGAAGCGCTACTTCACCTCGCGGGAGTTCTCGGCGCTGCAGGCCACGCCCGAGGGCGCGCGCGCGACCGCTTTCTTCGCGGGCTGGACCCGCAAGGAGGCGATCGTGAAAGCGCGCGGCATCACCATGGCCGAAAGCCTCGCCACCCTGAGCGTCGACCTCGACCCCCGCGCCATTCATCCCTCTCACGAAGACTCGCCCGAAGCACCCGCGCGGCCCCCCTGCCGCCTCACCGCCTTCCTGCGCCCCGACTGGAAACTCATCGGCGCGGCCGCCCTTTGCGGGGACCAGCCGCCGCGTTTGCGGTTCACCGTGGTTTCGGGCGCGCGCTTCGATTAGCCTGTCACCCCCCCATGAGTTCCGAGACCCACTTCACCCCCACCGAAATCACGGCCGCGCTGCGCCGCGTGCGCGAAGCCCTCTACGTCGTCCGAAGGACCTCCGATTCGGCGATGGGCCTCCGGTTCTCCCCCGCCCCCATCGCGGGCGAGGAGATCGCGGGCGCCCTGCCGCCGCTCTACCCCGAGTGGCTCGGCGACCGGTCGTTCCAGGAGTCGCACGGCGTCCGCTTCCCGTATTGCGTGGGTCCGATGGCGAACGGGATCGCATCGGCGCCGCTCGTGATCGCCTCGGCCCGCGCGGGCGTCCTCGCCTTCTTCGGCGCGGCCGGCCTCTCGCCCGCCACCGTCGAAGCGAACCTGAACACGATCAAGGCGGCGCTTTTGAACGGCGAACCGTGGGGTTCGAACCTCATCCACTCCCCCAACGAGCCGAGCCTCGAGGAGACCGTGGTCGACCTCTACCTCAAGCACGAGATCGTGCGTGTCGACGCGTCGGCCTTCATGGACATCACTCCCGCGGTGGTTCGCTACGCCGCGAAGGGGCTGCGCCTGGGTCCCGACGGCGCGGTCGAGCGAAGGAACCGCGTGCTCGCCAAGATCTCGCGGCCCGAAGTGGCGAAGCGCTTCCTCGAACCGCCCCCCGACGCCATCCTTTCCGCCCTCGTGTCGCGCGGCGCCATCACCTCGGCGGAGGCGAACCTGGCGAAGCGGATCCCCCTCGCCGAAGACATCACGGTCGAGTCCGACTCGGGCGGCCATACCGATAACCGGCCTCTCGGTTCGCTCTTCCCGACCATCGCCGCGCTCCGCGACGAGATCGCGACCGCGCGCGGCTACACGACACCCATCCGCATCGGCGCGGCCGGCGGTCTCGGAACGCCCGCCTCGGTCGCGTCGGCGTTCGCGTTGGGTGCGGCCTACGTCATGACCGGCACGGTCAACGAGGCCGCGGTGGAGTCGGGCCTGTCCGAGGCCGGGCGGCTTCTTCTCGCCCAGGCCGGCATCGCCGATGTGGCGATGGCGCCCGCGGCCGACATGTTCGAGATGGGGGTCAAGGTGCAGGTCCTGCGCCGCGGCACCATGTTCGCGACCCGCGCCCAGAAGCTCTACGACGCCTACATGGCCCACGATTCCATCGAGAGTCTGCCCGCGGGGGTGCGAAGCCGGCTCGAGAGCGAGATTTTCAAGGCCCCGCTCGATACCATCTGGGCCGACACCCGCGCTTTCTGGGAGCAGCGCGATCCCCACGAGGTGGAGCGCGCGAACAAGGACCCGCATCACCGCATGGCCCTTTGCTTCCGGTGGTATCTCGGCAAGGCCAGCCGCTGGGCGAACGCGGGCGAGCCCACGCGGATCATGGACTATCAGATCTGGTGCGGGCCGGCCATGGG
>DAORUA010000204.1:0-7171 GCA_035432945.1 Vicinamibacteria bacterium
GAGACAACCCAACGGCCCGATCCGCGGCGTCGAACACCGCCTTCGACTCCGGGAACGCTTCGGCGAGGGCGCGTCCCATGCCCACCGCCTGCGAACCCTGACCGGGAAAGAGGAACGCGATCTTCATGAATTGGCCCGCGCCTCCGCCTCTTCCACCCGGGCCAGACGCGCGACTTCGGCGGTGATCTTGGCGTTGATGCCGCTCTTGCTGAACTCACCCGCGGTGCGGATGCCCTCGGAGATCGCGAAGGCGTCGGACTTGCCGTGGCCGATCACGCAGCAGCCCTTCACCCCGAGGAGCGGGGCGCCCCCCACTTCCCTCGGGTCGATGCGCTTCTTGAGCGCCTTGAAGGCGCCGCTCGCGAGCACCGCGCCCGCCATGGCCAGGGGCCGCTTCCGGATCTCTTCCTTCAGCATGTGCACGATCGAGCTCGCGAGGGTCTCGGAGGACTTCAGGATGACGTTGCCGGTGAACCCGTCCATCACCACCACGTCGGCCTCCCCGTTGAAAACCTCGTGGCCCTCGACGTTGCCCACGAAGTTGAGATGCGAATCCTTCAGGGCCGCGTGCACTTCGCGGGTGAGATCGGTGCCCTTCGACTCCTCCTCGCCCATCGACATGAGCCCCACGCGCGGGTGGGAGATCTTGAGGACCTCTTCGGCGTAGAGACTCCCCATCACCGCGAATTCCTCGAGGTGCCGCGACTTGCAGGTGGCGTTGGCCCCCACGTCGAGCAGCACCGTTTTTCCTTTGATGTTCGGGACCACCGCGGTCAGGGCCGGACGGTCGATCTCGGGCAGGGTGCCAAGAGTCATCTTGGCGATGGTCCAGCAGGCCGCGGTGTTCCCGGCCGAGAAAAAGGCATCGGCCTCGCCCTTCTCGACCAGTTCGACCGCGATCAGGATGGACGACCGCTTCTTGAGAGTCGTCCGGCCCACCTTTTCGGCCATGCCGACTTCCTCGGCGGCGTCCACGATCCGGATGTCGAGGCCCGACACGTCGGACTTGGCGACTTCGGCCTTCACCGCGGCCTCGCGGCCGACGAGGACCAGCGACACGTCGTAGCGTCGCGCCGCGACGATGGCGCCCGCGACCGCGACGCTGACCCCGAAATCGCCGCCCATGGCATCCACGGCGATGCGGACGCCCTTCAAAGATCCGGTCATTTGGAGGAGATTACAGCCAGAAATCTGGCCGCAGGGGAGGTTTTCGGAAGGCTACGCGGCGTTCTTCGCGGCGATGACCTGCTTGCCCTTGTAGTGCCCGCAGCCCGCGCAGACGCGGTGGGGCATGGTGGCGGCCCCGCAGTGGCTGCACTTGCTGAGGCTGGGGGTCTCGAGAAAATCGTGAGCCCGGCGCATGTTGCGGCGGCTCTTGGAGTGGCGGCGTTTTGGATTGGGCATTGTCTTTGAGCCTTACATTCTACCGTGCGTTCTTCGAAGGTGCACGTTCGGGGCTTCCCGGGAGGGAGAGCGGGGAGAACGGGGTTGTGCTGATCGCCTCTTTCGGGCAACCGCAGTGGGTGAGATTCCGGTCGGCGCCGCAGGTCGGGCAGACCCCCTTGCAGTCTTCCCGGCAGAGCCGTTTCATGGGCTGGGCGAGCAGGATCTGCTCGCGAACCACCCCGGCCAGGTCGAGGATGTCGCCCTGGTAGAAGGTGACCACGAGGTCGCGGTCCTGGAGTTCGGCCCCCTCCTCGTCGTCGTGCTCGGACCGGAGCTTGGACTCGGGCAGGAAGAACAGGTCGAGTTCCTGGTCCAGGTTCAGGGGGGTATCGGCGAGGCAGCGGGCACAGGGGCCGGAGGTCTTCAGGCTCAAGTGTCCGCGGACGTGGAGGCTCAGGTCGTCGGAGCGTTCGACGTGGGCCTTGAAGCGGCCCTCCTTGTCCGTCGACAGTTCCTCGGGGTCGATGGCGAGGACCTCCCCGTTCACGACCTCGTCGATATCAAGTCCCTCGTTCGGGATCTTCGAAATGGAGACTTGCAGCATGGAAGCCGGACATTGTACCTGACGGAGGGCATCTCAGACCTTCCCTCCCGGGACCATGGTCGCGACCGGAGCCCCCGTGGTCTCCGCCCGCACCCGGTCGATCTCCTTTGCGATTGTCGCCGGGTCGATCCCGAGATCGGCCAGCACCCCCTGGGTCAGCGCCACCGCAGCTTCGGCCTCTTCGAAACAGGCCGCGTAGGCCCCCCCCTGCACCAGTTCGTCCCGCTCCCGGATGTAGCGGGCGCGGATGAAGATCTTGCATCTCGAGTTGAGTTGCCGGGCCGCGGTCATCAGCGGGATGCGGTTGATCGAATGCGGGAGGGCCACGATGAGCTGGGTGGCGCGCCTGATCCCGGCGGCCTCGAGGATCACGTCGTGGGCGGCGTCGCCGTAGATCGCGAGCCTCTCCTTCCGGGCCACCTCCCCGATCGTGTCCATGTTCAGATCGACCACCACGGTCTCGATGCCGGCGTGGCGCAGGCCGCGGTCCACCGCCTGGCCGACCGGCCCGAAGCCCACGATGATCGCGAGCGGTCCCTCCCCGGCCGCGATCGCCTTGCCGGCCTCGGCGTTCACGGCCGCGGCCCGGCGGGTCGCAACCGCGTTGAGCGCGTTCCAAAGCCAGGGCCTTCGGCGAAGCGCGGACTCGAAGGCGTCAAGACCACGGAACAGGAACGGATTGAGCGAGATCGAAACCAGAGCGCAGGCCACGAGGAGGTTGTACCCGGTCTCGGAAAGAAGATCGTGGTGGCGAGCCAGCGCGCCCAGGATGAAGGAGAACTCCCCCACCTGGGCGAGGCCCACCGCGACCACCAGCGCGGTGCGCGTGGAATAGCCGAGGACGGCCACGACCAGGACCGCGGCCAGGGGCTTGCCGACCAGCACCACGGCCAGCGAGGCCAGGAGGAGGGTGGGCTCGCGGACCGCGAACGCGGGCTCGAACAGCATGCCCACCGACACGAAGAACAGCACGGCGAAGGCATCGCGGAGGGGAAGCGCATCCGCGGCCGCCTGCTGGCTGACCTTGGTCTGCCCCACAACCATGCCCGCGAGGAAGGCGCCGAGCGCCACCGACGCCCCGAAGAACACCGCGGCGCCGCTGGCGATGGCCACGGTGATGGCGAGGATGGTCAGGGTGAACAGTTCCCGCGACTGCAGACGGGCCACCTTGACCAGGAGCCAGGGAATGGCCCGCGAACCCACGAGGAAGACCAGCACCACCAGCACCGCGAGCCTGGCTAGGGCCAGGGCCATCGCCTGCGCCAGGGCGCCCGCGCTCATGGCCGCGCCGCCGGTGGCGGCGAGGGCCGGAATCACGACGAGGACCACCACGGTCAGGATGTCCTCGACGATCAGCCAGCCGATCGCGACATGACCGGACGGAGAACTCGCCAGGTTGTGGGATTCGAGGCCGCGCAGCAGCACCACCGTGCTCGCGACCGACAACGCCATACCGAGCACGAGGCCATGGGTGGCCGGCCAGCCGAAGGCGACGCCGATGCCGAGGCCCATGAGCGTGGCCGCGGTGCTCTGGATGATCGCGCCCGGGATGGCGACGCGCTTGACGTCCATCAGGTCGTTCAGATGGAAGTGCAGCCCGACCCCGAACATCAGGAGGACCACGCCCACTTCGGCCAGTTGCGAGGCCAGGTCGATATCACCGACGAAACCGGGGGTGTGCGGACCGATCACCACACCGGCGAGGAGATACCCGACGATCGGCGAGAAGCGGAGACGCTGGGCGATGAGCCCGAGCACCCAGGCCGCCAGCAGGGCCGCGGCCAGGGTGGCGAGAAGCGGAGTGTCGTGGGGCATCCGCCCTACCTTATCGGCGTCGCTGCGCTCGCGGCTACTTCCGACCGGAGGAGGCGACCGAGATCGAGGCCCGGCGTCTCGAGGGCCTGAAGGATGAGGCGCGTGGTCTCGGCATACGAGGCGACGCCCGAACTGACCCCCTGCGCCTTGAGGTAGGTGTCGTTCACTTTCTCGCTCAACTCACCGGCGACCCCCTCGTGCCGCTTCCAGAAGGCCGCCTCGGCGCGCAGGTCCCCGGCCACGCGCGGCGGCAGCGAGGCCCAGATCCGGCGTCGCGCGTCGGGATCCACGCGGGCCAGTTCGCGGTCGAAGCCGACGAAGAGCCCAAGCGTGCCTCCATAGAAGACGGTGGGATCGGGCGAGGAGAGGCACGTGATCATCCCGATGATCGTGGCTTCGTTCTCGCGCGCGAAGCCGCGCTGGTGCGCCTTCTCGTGCGCGCCCACCCGCGGCCAGAGAGTGCGCGGCATCTCCGCGTCGATCTGCGCCTCCCCCGTCCAGGGGAAGTAGAAGCCGGAGATCTGCAGGCGGCTCAAGGCGAAAGACAGCCTCGAGAGCTTCGCGGGTCCGAACCCGATGCCCCGGACCGGAGAGGCTTCGAGCGCCTCGGGCCAGCGCGTGAAGCCGGCGTCGAGTCCGGCGTTGACGCGGGCGAAGAACTCCGCGTCACCTCCATCGAAGGAGACCGGGCCGGAGGCGGCCCCGGCCGCGAGCCTCGCCGACCGCTCGGACAGATCGACGAGGAGCGCCGCGGAGGCCTTCGCATCCGATTCGCGGGGCGCCGCCAGCCGGGTGGAGAGAAGCGGATATCCGTACGCGAGGCCCCAGGACAGGTAGAAGGCGAAGACGATGAGGCCGAGCGCGAACACCGCGCTTCCGAGGACGCGCGACCGGCGTACCAAGAGCGCCCCGATCGCGAACGCGATGAGCGCCCCGGCCAGGACTTCTCCCAGAGTTCCCGGGGCGCGGCCCGAGGCCCATTGCAGGAAAGCGACCACCTTCGGGAAGAAGACGGTCCGATGCCACTCCACCACCGCGGGAACCTCGGCGAGGATCCGGCCCAGCGCCGCGAGACCGAGTCCGCTGAGCGCGAGCCGGGCCTGTCGCCCTCGCGGTGCGGGAGTGCCGTCGGTCAAAGCGACTCGAAGGTCGGCTTCAGCGCCGGATACAGCCCCCGGTATCGGCCGTAGGCCGCCTCATATGCGGCGACCCATGCTCCGTCCGGCTTCTCGCTCCCCGTGACGGTGATCGCAGCCTCACAGGCGGCATCGACGCTCGGCCACGCGCCCTCACCGACGCCGGCCAGGAGCGCGGCTCCGAAAGCCGCGCCCTCCGTGCTGTTGACGGTCGCGATCTCGGCGTTCAGGACGCTTGCCACGATCTTCCGCCACAGGGCGCTCTTCGCTCCCCCGCCGGCGATGCGGACCTGCGAGACCTTCGGAAGGCCCGCGTCCTCGAGCAGCGCGAAGCAGTCCTTCATCGAGAACGCCACGCCCTCGAGGACCGCGCGGGTCAGATGGGCGCGGCGATGGCGCACGGTCAGACCCACGAACGAAGCCCGCGCCGCGGGATCCGGGTACGGCGTGCGCTCGCCGGAAAGGTACGGAGTGAAGAGAAGGCCATCGCTTCCCGCGGGCGCGTCCGCCGCCTCGGCCACCAGGGTCTCGAACGGCACGCCCGGCGCGAGGGTGTCGCGAAACCACTGGAGACTCCCCGCGGCGGCGAGGGTCACGCCCATGAAATGCCACCGGCCCGGCACGGCGTGGCAGAAGGCGTGGAGCCGGCCCTGCGGCTCCACCAGAGCGCTCTCGGTCGCGGCGAACACGACCCCCGACGTCCCGAGGGTGAGGGCCACGACACCCGGGCGCACCGCCCCCGCGCCCACCGCGCCCGCGGCCTGGTCGCCTCCGCCCGCCATCACCGGCGTCCCTTCGCGCAGTCCGGTCTGTTCCGCGGCCTTCGCCGTGATGTGGCCGGTGACCTCCGGGCCCTCGAAGGTCTTCGGCAGCCACTCCGCGGGAATCTCGAGCCGATCCAGAACGTCCTTCGACCAGTCGCGCGCGGCGAGGTCGAAGAGGAGCGTGCCCGAGCCGTCGGCCTTGTCCATGGCCGCGACATCGGTGAGACGCAACCGCACGTAGTCCTTGGGCAGGAGAACGAGGCTCGCCTTCGCGTACACGTCGGGCTCGTGCTTCCGGACCCAGAGGATCTTCGGAGCGGTGAAACCGGTGAGCGCATCGTTGCCCGTGACCTCGACCAGCCGCGCCCGGCCGCCCATCCGCGAGCGGATGTCGTCGCATTCGGCGGCGGTTCGCTGGTCGTTCCACAGAATCGCGGGCCGCAGGACGCGTCGTTCGGAATCGAGCAGGACCAGGCCATGCATCTGCCCGGTCAGCCCCACCGCCGCGATCTCCTCGCCCGAGGCGGCCGCCTTCGTCATCACGTCCCGAACGCTGCGCCATGTTCCCATCCACCACTCGTGCGGATTCTGCTCGGACCAGAGCGGCTGCGGGGTCTGCACGGTGAGCGGCGTGGTGGCGCTCGCGATCACCGCGCCCTTATCGTCGATCAACAGCGCCTTGGCGCCGGTGGTGGAGACGTCGATCCCCAGGAAGAGGCGTCGCATGGTCAACCGGAGGCGATCAGCGGACGCCGAGGATGACTTCGAGGGTCAGCTGATCGAGGCGCTCGTAGCCGAGGCCGCGCGCGCCCATGGCCTTGCGATCGAAGGTCGCCGCCTTTAATGCGTTCGCGGTCTCGCGGCTGAACGCAGCCGTCTTCGGCAGGCCTTCGGTGGGCACGTTCGAGATCTCGCGGAGCAGGGCCTGGATCTCCTTGTCCTCGTTGAACCGGCGGGCCTTCTCCTTGTAGAGGAGGTAGCTGCGCATGCTCCCGCGGGCGAAGTCCTTGACCCCGTTCACGTCCTCGGTGCGGTAGGCGTGCGAATCGAAGTGGCGGCTGCCCGAATAGCCCACGTCCTCGAGGAACTTGACCGTGAAGAAGCACGACTTGATCGAGTGCGAACCGAAGCGCAGGTCCTGGTCGTAGCGGCCGAAGGCCTGGTCGTTCAAGTCGATGTGGAAGAGCTTCTTCGCATCCCAGGCCTGAGCGATCGCGTGCATGAAGTTCAAGCCCGACATGTGCTCGTGCGCGACCTCGGGATTCACACCCACCATCTCCTTGTGGTCCAGGGTCTCGATGAAACCGAGGATCGAGCCGGTGGTGGGCAGGTAGATGTCGTGGCGCGGCTCATTCGGCTTGGCCTCGAGCGCGAAGACGAGGTCGTACTCCTGGTCCTTCACGTAGTGGGTCAGGAAGTTCATCGACTCCCGGAACCACTTCAGCCCGTCGAGCGGGTTCTTGCTC
>DAORUA010000205.1:0-7146 GCA_035432945.1 Vicinamibacteria bacterium
TCGCTCTCCGCCGCCTACGGCCCGGGCTTTTCCTCGGACGTTTCCCTCGCCCGCATCCCCTGGGGCGCCTCCGCTCTGATCCTGGATCGACAATTCGGTCTTCTCCTGTTCGGCCCGGTCCTTCTCGTGGGCCTCGCGGGCGCCGCCTTCCTGTGGAGGCGCGATCGGGCCATCGGAATGCTCGCGATCGCGGTTTTCGGCGTGTTGCTCGGCGTCGGCGGCTCGTTCAGCATGTGGTGGGGGGGAGCCTCGGCGCCGGCCCGATTTCTCATCGGGACCATGCCCATTCTTCTGCTCTGGTGCGGCGCGGCCTTTCAGCACTCGGAGGAACGCCGACCCTGGTTGGGAGCATTCGCCGGGTTCGGACTCGGCCTGCTCTCCCTCGCCTGCCTCGCCCCGCGCGCGCTCCACAATCGGGCTGATGGCGAGAGCGGCCTCCTTCGCCTGCTGTCGCCGGTTCTCGATCTCGATCGCTTCTTTCCCGGGTTCGTAAAGACCGACGGTTGGACGTGGCTCGCCTTCATCTGGGGCGCGGTTCTGGTCGCCATGGTCCTGCGACCCAACCTGGGCCGATGGACGACTCTGCTTCCCCTCACCCTCGCCACCTTGAATGCCTCGACGCCCTTGCTCGATCCCTTCGCCTCCTCGCTTCGAGCCCTCGAGTCGTGGCAGGATCACCGGAGGACATTCGGCGGGCGCGATAGCGAGGCCGGCTTCGCCCTGGAGGTTCCGCTCGGAACCCTGGCCTCGGAGCTGAACCCCGGGGTGCGGTTGTATTCGCCGCGCTTCTCCCTCCCGAAGGGAGCGTGGACTCTTCGCGTCGAGTCGCTTGCCGAAACGAGCCCCGATGTTTCCAACGTGGGCCGCCTAAGCTTGGTGACCGACGACGAGAGCGCGCCCCCCCTCGCGAGCGCGGTTCTGAAAACGGGCGCCCACCTCGTCAGCACCGATTTTGCCATCGCGGAACGGGAGAACCGGGTTCACCTCATGGGTGAAGGCCTGCAGCTGAGGACCCGGATCGTGAAGGTCACCCTCGTTCGCGTCGCGCGCGCAACCAACTGAGCGCAAGGCCCTTCCCCGCGAGAACGTCGTTGCCCGGGCCGCGCATTGCCAATGTGACGAGGCTCGCTTAGGGGGGCGGGTCCGTGAGCGCGGTCACCCTCTCGCGCGCGACCGGGGCGCTACCTTGGGCGCTCCGAACTCGATCGGGTTCGGCAAACAGACGCCCTCAACCGGAGGTCCCTCATGACATCAAGTACCAGGTCGTCCCATATCCTCAATCGTTCCACCCTCGCTCTCGTTCTCGGCATGATCACGCTCACCGCCTGCGGCGGAGCCAGCTCGAACCCCGCCGGTCCCTCGTCCCCCGGCGTGGTCACGCTCAACGGATCCGTGGTCGGCTCGGGAGGCGCCTCATCCTCTTCATCGGCCTCCGGCGCGGCCTCGACGTCCACCGGGCTCCTGATTCCGGGCGCCCTCACCGTGTCCGTTCTGGAGAGTCCGGCCATGACCGTGACGGTCGGAACCGACGGCTCATTCACCCTGCGCGGCCTGCCCACGGGCTCTTTCACCCTGGTCTTCGCGCGTGACGGCGCGCGGATCGGCACCCTGTCCTTCACCGCGGTTCTTCCCAACCAGGAGCTCAACATCACCCTCAGCGTGACCGGGTCCTCCCTGGTCCTGCTCGAAGAACAGCGAAACGGCATCGGCCACGGTGACCTGGAAATCGAAGGAAGGGTCGAGCAGGTGCTCCTGCTCAGCCAGACCGGCGACAGCCGCTTCATCATCCATTCCCGCACGGTGGTGGCGCGTCCGGGCCAGACCGTGATCCGGGAAGGCAACACCGTGCGCGGCCCCGCCGATCTCACCGTGGGCCGGTCCGTCCACGTCAAGGGGGTGTGGCTCCCGGCCGAGGGCGCGACCCAGCCGGTGCTGGCCTACGAGATCAAGATCCAGACGGGCGACGACGACCGCACGCCGACGCCCTCTCCCGCCCCGACCCCGCGCGCCGATTGCATGATCGAAGGCGGAACGCCGGGACGCGGCATCGAGCTCGAAGGCACGATCTCGAGCGGCAACGCCTCGGCCTTCACCCTGGCCGTGGGTGGCGGACGCTCCTCGAGCGGCGTGGACGTCCTCGCCGCGGGCGCCAGCCTCGTGTGCTCGCCCCCGTCCGGTCCCAATGCTCCGACCCCGGCTCAGTGCAGCGCGTCCATCAAACCGGGCGCGAAGGTGCACGTGAGCGGAACCCTGAGCGCGTGCAGCGCCACCAGCGCCCAGGTATCGGCGAACCGGGTCTCCGTCCAGAAGTGAGACGGAAAGTGCGCCCAGCCACAAAATCCCCTCCCGGGAGCTTGACGCGCGCCACACGGTGTTGCTAGCGTGTCTACCGTTCTTACAACCGTACTCGTATGTCGTTTCTCCGGCGGTCACGGAGGTCGGGCGGGTCGAATGTCGACTCGGTTCTTGGCGCTCCTTCGTTCGGTGACGTAGACGAGTCGAAAGGCCGAAGGAGGCCTAGCAAAAATGATCGAAGGCAAAGTGAAGTGGTTCAACGAGTCCAAGGGTTTTGGATTCCTCTCGCGTGATGGCGGACCCGATGTGTTCGTCCATCACTCGGAGATCAAGGCCGATGGCTTCCGTACTCTGAACGAAGGCGATCGCGTCAGCTTCGAAGTCGTGGACAGCCCCAAGGGTCCGCGCGCCGCTAACGTCAACAAGATCTAAGCGGTCTTCCAGAAGCGGCGTCGCTTCTCGCCCGGGGTTTTCGAGCCTGCTCGAGAATTCCCGGGCTTTTTCTTTTCTCTTCTTTCTGTTCTCTCTGGCTCCCTCTCTTGTCTGAAGTCCTGAAGACCCTGCGCCGCGCCGGCGCCATCGCCCGCGAGGTGCGCGAGCTGGGCGCGAAGCTCATCGTGCCGGGGGCCTCGCTCCGGGAGGTCTGCGAGACGGTGGAGGCGGAGATCGAGAAACGCGGCGGCAAACCCGCGTTTCCCACCCAGACCTCGATCAACGCGGTGGCCGCTCACGACTGTCCCACCCCCGACGACGACCGGACGTACGAACCCGGAGACCTCGCCAAGCTGGACATCGGAGTGCACATCGACGGGTGGGTCGTCGACACCGCGACCACGGTGAACGTGGGCGGGACGGGCAACGGCCGCATGGTGGAGGCCGCGCGGCAGGCCCTGGCGGCCGCGGTCCAGGCCTGCAAACCCGGGATCCCGGTCCGTGACGTGAGCGCCGCCATCGAGCGGGCCATCACCAGCGCCGGTTTCACGCCCCTCGAGAGTCTCTGCGGCCACGGTGTGGGTCACTACATCGTGCATGCCCCCCCGGCCATCACGAACACCGTGCGCGCGGCGGAAGGCCGGCTTCCCATGCGCGGGGTGATCGCGATCGAGCCGTTCGCGACCGATGGCCACGGGCGATCGGGGCCGCGGGGCGTCTCCGAAGTCTTCCGCCTGCTTCCCGAAGCGAAGGACAGACTCAAGGACTTCGGGATCGGCCCCGACTTCGCCCAGTCGCTTCTGTCCTGGCGAGGGCTCCCCATCGCCCGACGCTACTTCCGCAGCTTCGGAAACGAGGCGGTCGCCGAGGCCTTCCGCAGGCTCGAGGCGGCGAAACTGCTTCACTCCTATCCCCCCCTCGTCGCGTTGTCGGGGCGGCCGGTGGCTCAGGCCGAGCACTCGGTCTACCTGGGGCCCGAAGGCGTCATTCAACTGACCTGATCCATGACCCAGGATCGAACCCGGCTGGCGTATTCGACCGGCGGCCCCGCACCGGGCCAGCCGAGGACGCTCGCCGCGGAAATGGAGCGCAAGACGAAGGGGGCCCGGATCCGCCTGGAGAAGCGGGCGTCGGGGCGGGTGGTGACGGTCATCGCGGATGTCCCGGGAACGCCCGCGGATATCGAGGCGCTCGCGAAGCTCCTGAAGACGCGTTGCGGCACCGGCGGCTCGATCAAGGACCTCGACATCGAACTTCAAGGCGATCGGCGCGATGCCGCGCAGGCCGTCCTTCGCGAGAAGCGGATACCGCACAAGCTCGCGGGAGGGTAAGCCAGCCACTACCAGGGTTGGTAGCGGCTGGACGGGGTTGCTTCGTCGCAACACCAGAACGAATGGCTCCTCGCAATGACGAGAGGTCAGGCGGGGCGGGGTAGTGGGCGGTCGTGTCTATACTGGGAGGATGACTGCTTCCGCGCGACGCCGTCGAGCCTGGGGACGCCTCGCCGTCCTGGGGCTGTTCGCGCTGGTCACGCTGGTAGCACCCCTCCTCCACCACGACTTCGATTGCCATCTCAAGTCCAGGCTCCACTGCGACGCGTGCACGGCCAGCCGCACCGCCTCGAAGATCGAAGCCGGGGCCGTCCTCTTCGTTCGCATCGGACCCCTCCGGCCCACCGTGCCCGAGAGCGTCGAGGCGAAGAGTTGCGCCGACCGGCCCTCGTCCCCGGGACGCGCGCCGCCGAAAGAAAACTCTTTCGCTTAGTCCCGCTTCCCTCCCGCTGAAGACCAGGGAGGAGGGGACGTTCGAACATTGATTCGAATTTCCCGTGGAGCGGGTTCGAGATTTCTTTTGCGTCGTCAGGAGGACGCCCCGCAATGGTCACAGGTCGAATTTCCCTCTGTTTCTGCCTTCTTCTCGCCTTCACGGGTCCATCGTTCGCCCAAACCACCGAGGCCGATCGCCTGAAGGCCGAACTGGAGGCGCTGCGCCTGGAATTCACAAATCGGATCGCCGACCTCGAGGCTCGACTGAAGACGGTGGAAGCCGCGAACGCGACCGCGGCGAGCCCCGCTCCGCTGCCGGCCCCGCCCGCGCAGATGGGCGGGGCACCCGCGAGTTCCTCGAAGATGTTCAATCCGGACATCGCCGCCATCGGAAACTTCGTGGGCGCCGCGGGAAAGAGCCCGGGAGGAGGCGAGCCATCCCTGGAGTTCAATGAAGCCGAGGTGTCCTTCCAGGCCGTGGTGGATCCCTACGCTCGCGCCGATGTCTTCCTGACTTTCGGGCCCGAGGAAGTGGGCGTCGAGGAAGCCTTCATCACCTTTCCGACCCTGCCCGCCGGCCTGCTGATGAAGGTCGGGAAGATGCGGGATGCCTTCGGGAAGATCAACGCGTCCCACACCCACGTCGTCCCCTTCACCGATCGCCCGCTCATGACCCAGAATCTCGTGGGCGGCGATGAAGGGCTCGCCGACTCGGGCATCAGTCTATCGAGGCTCTTTCCCAACAACTTCGCCTTTCTCGAAGCCACCGGTCAGGTGTACCAGGGCAACTCGGAGATCTTCGTGGCGGAGAAGCGAGCCGACGTCGCCTACGTCGCTCACCTCCGCGGGTACCGCGACCTCACCGAGTCCACGAACCTCGACCTGGGCGGCTCCTTCGCCCAGGGCCACAACGACGCGGGGCCGGACCAGACCACCCGCCTTTGGGGAGCCGACCTGACCTTCCGTTATCGGCCGCTCCGGCGCTCGATCTACACCCACTTCCTCGCCCGCGCCGAAGCAACCTGGAGCCGACGTTCGGAGCTTACGGGGCCGTCTTCCTTCGGCGCCTATGGGTACCTCGAGTATCAGTTCGCGCGACGCTGGACCACGGGCGCGCGATTCGACACCTCTGATCGGGCGACCGATGCCTCGATCACCGACAAGGGCGCATCCTTCCTGATGACCTTCAAGCCGAGCGAATTCTCGCTGGTGCGCGGCCAGTATCGGCACACCCGGTTTGGCGACGGGGTGAAGTCCAACGAGTTCCTCTTCCAGTTCCTCTTCTCCATCGGCGCGCACGCCGCTCATCCGTTCTAGGAGTCTTCGTCATGTCCACGCGCTCATCCCTGCTCACCGTTGCCTTTCTCTCCTCCCTTCTCGCCGCGGCGCCATCCACGCAGGCCGCCGGTCTCAAGGTCGTCACCAGCACCGAGGACCTCGCCGCCCTTGCGCGTGAAGTCGGGGGCGAGAGGATCAGCGTCGAGGCCATCGCCAGGGGCTATCAGGATCCCCACTACGTCGAGGCCAAGCCGAGCTTCATCCTCAAGCTGCATTCGGCCGACCTCCTGGTGGTGGTGGGCCGCGAACTGGAAATCGGCTGGCTCCCGCCCCTCCTGCAGCAGAGCCGCAACGAGAAGATCCAGATCGGTTCGCGGGGCTATCTCGACGCGTCCCTCACCGTGAAGATCCTCGACATTCCCCAGGGCCAGATCACGCGCGCCATGGGCGATGTCCATCCCCTGGGAAATCCCCACTACTGGCTCGATCCCGGCAACGGCCGGAGGATCGCCCAGGCCATCCAGGCGAAGCTCTCCGAGCTGCAGCCCACAGACGCCGCCTACTTCGCCCAGCGGTTCGCGGATTTCGACCGGCGGCTTCTGGAGGCGGAGAAGCGGTGGGATGCGGCCATGGCTCCCTTCAAGGGGACGAAGATCGTGACCTATCACCGCTCGTGGCCGAACTTCGTGGAGCGGTTCGGCCTGGATGTGATCGGCTACGTGGAGCCGAAGCCCGGAATTCCGCCCTCACCCCAGCACACCATCGACCTGATCGCGGAAATGAAGAAGGTCAAGGCCACGGTCATCCTGGTCGAGCCCTACTTCGACCTCAAGACCCCCAACTCGGTCGCCCGCGAGACCGGGGCCAAGGTCATCGTGCTCTCGCCTTCGGTGGGCAGCGAGAAGGAGATCACCGACTACATCCATCTCTTCGAGTACAACGTGAACCTCATCGTGGGAGCGCTCAAGGGCGCGGTCAAGTAGGCCATGGACACCACCATCCTGCAGTTCCTGGCCGCCCCCTTCGCGGCCGCCCTCGTGATCGCGGGGATCCACGCCTACCTCGGGGTCCACGTGGTCGAGCGGGGGGTCATCTTCGTCGACCTCTCCCTCGCCCAGATCGCGGCCTTCGGCACCACCATCCCGCTGCTCCTTCCCTTCACCGACGGCGATCCCCACGGGCCCTGGACCTACTGGATCAGCCTTCTCTTCACCCTCATCGGCGCCGCGATCTTCTCCACCATTCGTTCGACGAAGGCGCGCATCCCCCAGGAGGCCATCATCGGCATCTGCTACGCGGTGGCTTCGGCCGCTTCGATGCTGGCCATGAGCAAGGCCTCGGCGGAGAGCGAGCACCTGAAGGGCATGCTGGTGGG
>DAORUA010000206.1:0-7138 GCA_035432945.1 Vicinamibacteria bacterium
AGGTCGCCGGAGGCATGGATGAACACCACGTAGTTGTGCCCATGCAGATACGCGCAAGCGCCCTCGTGGCCGACGAGGCGGTGCCCGGCGCTGAAGTGAATCCGGCGAACTACCTGGAGGCTCAATGGACCCCGATTCTAATAGGGCCCGAGTCGGAGTCGCCTGCTACGATTTCAGCTTCGATGAAGCCGAAGCTGATCCTGCGACCGACCATCCTCGATCGGTACGTGCTGCGAGAGGTCGCTTCCCCGTTCCTGATCGGGCTGATCCTCTTCACTTTCGTCCTGCTCATTCCGCATCTGGCCGATATTTCCGACCTCCTGGTCGGCAAGAGCGCCACCTGGACGGTGATCGGCAAGCTCATCTTCAACATCCTCCCGAGCTTCCTCGCCCTCACCATACCCATGGCCTTCCTCCTGGCCGTGCTTCTCGGCCTCGGGCGGCTCGCGAGCGAGAGCGAACTGATCGCCATGCAGGCGGTGGGGGTCTCTCCCCTGTTCCTGCTCCGGGCCCTGATGCTGCTCGGTCTCCTCGCCTCCGGGGCGACCTACTACGTGCATGCGTTCTGGGTGCCCGACGCGAACCAGACCTACCGGGAGACCGCCTTCGCGCTGGCGATCTCGCGGGCGCAGAGCGTCAAGCCCCGGGTCTTCATCGAGGACCTGCTTCCCCAGCGTTCGCTGTACCTCACCGACGTCGAGATGGGCACGGGGGCCTGGATAGACGCCCTGATCATCGATCGACAGAATCCCGGGCGCCCCCGGGTCTGGCTGGCGCGCCGGGGCGAGCTGTCGATCAACAAGGCGGAGAAGCGGGTCGAGCTCGAACTCGAATCGGGCAGCGCGTATTCCTTCGACGCGGTGGAGCGCAAGACCTACGACTTCCAGCGGTTCGAGAAGGGCAAGTTCCCCATCGACTTCGGTCAGATCTTCCCCGACCTCCCGTTGTCGCGCGGGGATCGCGAAATGACCCCGGACATGCTCCTCACCCAGATCGCGCGCTTCCAGAAGGAGGGCAACCTCGCGGAGGCGGCCCGCTATCTCGTCGAATACCACAAGAAGTACGCGCTTTCCGTGGTGCCCCTGGTCTTCGCCGTTCTCGGACTCGCGCTCATGCTCGGCGGCCGGAGGGATTCGAAGCAATCCGCCTTCGGCCTCGCCATCGCGGTCATCTTCGTCTACTACGTTCTCGCCCGGCTCGGCGAACAGGCCGGGGACACGAGAGCGATGTCTCCCGGGATCGCGGTGTGGGCGGCCAATCTGATCCTGGGCGCGCTGGCGACCTACCTGCTCTTTCGCGCCCGACGCGAGGGCACGGTGGATCCCTTCAGCTTCGGAAACCTCGCCCACTGGTTCACCGGATGGTTCTCCTCGAAACGGCGGGCCGGCGCGAGACACGGTTCGCCCATCAGCGCTCACGTGGTCGGGGTGCTCGACCGCTACATCGGCCGCGAGTTCCTGCGCATGTTGGTGCTCGCCACCGTGGCTCTGCTCGTGCTCCCCGTGCTCCTCGAGTTCATGGACCTCCTGGACGACGTCCAGCAGAATCACGTGAAAGGGGCAACGCTGCTCAGCTACTTCGCCTACAACATGCCCTTCTACCTCTTCAGCCAGGTCCTTCCCATGGCCGTTCTGATCGCGACCCTCGCCACCTACGGGATCATGGCGCGGCAGAACGAGATCACGGCCATGAAGGCCACCGGGATCAGCGTCTACCGGGTCGGCGTGCCGGGTCTCGTCATCGCGGTCGCGGTCTCCGCTCTGATGTTCGCCGGAAACGACTCGCTGGTTCCTCCCTACAAGCGGCTCGCGCAGAGGGAACACGACATCATCAAGGGCCGCCCGCCGCGTTCGAACTCCGCGCTGGACCGCCGCATGGCCCTCGGTTCGGACGGGCGCTTCTACGCCTACAACCAGATCGCCCCGTCCACCGATCCGGGAAGCGTCATCTTTCGCGGCCTGTCCGTCCTGGACGTCAATCCGAAGACCTGGACCCTGCGTGAGCATCTGATGGCCGACGAGGTGCGCTGGGATGGACGGGTGTACGAGCTTTCGCGCGGATTCCGGCGCACCTTCACCGGCGGCAGCGCCGCCGACCGGGTGATCGAGACGGTGCGGTCGGCCGAGATCGATCCGCCCACCTACTTCAAGAAGGAGGAGCGCACCGCCGACGAACTTTCGTTCGCCGACCTCCAGACCCACATCGAGTCGATCGAAGGCCTCGGCCTCGACGGAACGCCCCTGCGGCTGGGCCTCCACCACAAGGTCTCCTACCCGGCGATGTGCCTGGTCATGGCCTTCGTGGGCCTTCCCTTTTCGATGTTCGTGGGCAAGCGCGGCGCCCTCTTCGGCGTCGGTATCGCCCTCTTTCTGGCCGCGTTCTATCAGGTGGGTTTCGTCTTCTCGGAAGCCCTCGGCAAGTACGGCTACCTGCCCCCGATGCTCGCGGCCTGGGCGCCGAACCTGATGTTCGTGGGCCTGGGAGCCCTGCTGGTCCTCAGCCTCGACACCTAGGCCAGGCCCGCGAACCTCACGATGCCCGCTCTTGAGACGGCCTTCGAGTTCCTGTTCAAGTATCGGAGGTCCGTTTTCGAGGCGGGAGAGGTCGGGATCGGAACCGGGACTTCCCTGCCCGCCGCGGCGCTGGCGCTCCTCGCCGCCGCCGCCCTGGCCGCGTGGAGCTATGCGAGGCTCTCCGCGCAGAAGCGGCTGCGGCGCCGAGACCTGGCGCTGCTCATGGGGCTGCGCGCGCTGGCCCTGGCCCTGCTCACCCTCTCCCTTCTCGAACCCACGCTGCGGGTTCTCACCGTAGCTCCCCAGCAGACCTTCGTCGGCGTCCTGGTCGATGATTCCGCGAGCCTGACCATCAAGGACGACCGCGGACGCGCGCGCGCCGACTTCGTGAGAGACCGCCTGCTCGACCCGGCGGGCGACGTCCGGCGGGCTCTCGAGCAGAAGTTCAAGGTCCGCTTCTTCCGCTTCTCGGACGCGGCCCGGCGCGTGCAGGGCGAAAGCCTGGCGTTCGCGGGGACGCGAACGAACCTGGCCTCGGCTCTGCGGACGGCGAGGGAAGAACTCGCGGACGTTCCCGTGTCCGGCCTGATCCTGGTGAGCGATGGCGCCGACAACGTGGCCGGGCCGCTCAGCGAGACCCTGCTCGATCTGAGGACCCGGCAGCTTCCGGTGTTCGCGGTGGGGTTGGGCCGGGAGCGGTTCGATCGCGACATCGAGATCACCCGGGTCGAAGTCCCGGCCTCCGTGCTCCAGGGAAGCTCGGTGGTCGCGACTCTTGCCATCAAGGCCGCGGGGGCGGACGGCAAGCCCCTGAGCCTGACCGTCGAGGATTCGAGCCGCGTGCTCTCCGCGCAGGAGGTTCAGGTAACGGCCGCCGACTCGTCCACGGTGAGAGTGACCATTCGCGCCGACGAGCCCGGCCCCCGGCTGCTTCGCTTCAAGATCGCCCCGCTCCCGGGCGAGCAGGTGGCGGAAAACAACCAGTTCGACGTCGCTCTCGACGTGCTGGGCCGGCGGGAGAAGGTTCTCTACTTCGAAGGCGGAGCGCGCTTCGAGGCGAAGTTCCTCCGCCGGGCCGTCCAGGAAGACCGGAACCTCCAGGTCGTGACCCTCGAACGCACGGCGGAGAACAAGTTTCTCCGGCTGGACGTGGACGATGCGGAGGAACTGACTGGGGGCTTTCCCCGGACGCGCGAAGAGCTGTTTGGATACCGGGGACTCGTGATCGGCGGTGTCGAGGCGAGCTTTTTCAGCGTCGACCAGATCCGGATGCTCTCCGACTTCGTGTCCCAGCGCGGGGGCGGGCTGCTCATGCTCGGAGGGGAGAAGACGTTCGCGGAGGGCGGGTACGCGGGCACGGCCGTGGCGGAGGCCCTTCCCGTGGCGCTCGATTCCGCGGATGCATCGCCCGCCGCAGGCGCAGACGCCGCACGATTTCAGTGGCTCAAGGTCGCGGTGACCCCCCTCGGCGCGGCCCAGCCCGTCACCCAACTCGCCGCCAACGAGACCGACAACGAAGCACGCTTCAAGGCCCTGCCGCCGCTGTCCTCCGTCAACCGCGTCACCCGCGTCAAGCCGGGCGCGTCGACTCTACTTGCCGGCGACTCCCCCGACTCCCCCACCGAGGGGCGCGTGGTGCTCGCGTTTCAGCGCTACGGGCGGGGCCGAGCCTTCGCGTTCCCGGTCCAGGATTCGTGGCGCTGGCAGATGCACGCCGACGTGCCGGTGGACGACACCTCTCACGAGACGTTCTGGCGGCAGTTGCTGAGGCAGCTCGTGAACGGTGTTTCCGGCCCGGTCTCCGCCACCCTGTCCTCCGGCCTGGTCTCACCGGGCACGCCGGTGACCATCCGCGCCGATGTGTCGGACGAGACCTTCATGCGCGTGAACGACGCCTCCGTGGCCGCCATCATTCAGAAGCCGAGCGGCGAGGTCCACGAGACGGCGCTTCACTGGACCGTGGACAAGGATGGCGAATACACGGGCGAGTTCCGGGCCGAAGAACGGGGGGTGTACGAAGTCCGGGTGGCCGCGCGCCGGGCGGACAAGACGCTGGGCGAGGACGTGGCCCACGTCCGGGTGGACGATCTTCAGGTCGAGTTTCGGGGCGCGGAGATGAGGGGAGACCTGATGCGCCGGATCGCCACGGAAACCGGCGGACGCTTCTACACTCCGGACACCGTTTCTGAGCTGGCCGAGGATCTGACCTATTCGCCGAAGACCGCCTCCGTGGTGGACGAGAAGGAACTCTGGGACATGCCCGCGCTCTTCCTCGGCATCCTCCTGTCCCTGTCGGCGGAGTGGCTGTATCGCAAGTACCGGGGGCTCGCGTGACCTTCCCGCGCAGACTCCCGCGACTGGCTGCGATCGCCATGGTCGCGCTCGCCGTACCGGCGGGCGCGCAGGACACGCACCTGCTGCTGGTGGCCGGCCTCGGCGGCGAGCCCCATTACGCCGAAACGTTCCGGGCCTGGTCGTCCGCGCTCCAGGCGGCCGCCGAGAAGCGCCTGGGCATTCCGCGCAGCCGGATCACGTATCTGACCGAGGATGCCGGGAAGGTCTCGGGCCAGGTCGACGGCCGCTCCACCCGTGAGGGTCTCCAGAAGGCCTTCGAACAAGCGGCCACGCGCTGTCGCCCCGGTGATACGTTCGCGGTCGTCCTCTTTGGCCACGGCAGCGGCGCCGGTGAGGAGGCCCGCTTCAACCTTCCGGGACCGGATGCAAGCGCCCGCGATTTCGCCGCCTGGCTCGTCCCCTTCGCTCTTCAGCGCGTCGTCTTCGTGAACACGGCCTCGGCCAGCGGCGATTTTCAGAAGGTCCTCGCCGGAAAGAACCGGATCATCCTCACCGCCACGAAGAGTTCGCAGGAGCGCAACGAGGCGATCTTCGGCCGCTACTTTTCCGAGGCCTTCTCGGCCGACGCCGCCGACGTGGACAAGAACGGAAAGGTGTCGATCCTCGAGGCCTTCGACGCGGCGAAGGCGCAGGTTGCCACCGAGTATCAGCGGGAGCGGCGACTCCTCACCGAACATGCCACTCTCGACGACGGCGAAGGAGGAGTCCTCGCCCGTTCCACCTTCCTCGGAGGAGCCTCAGCGCCCGCCGATCGAGCGGCCGCGTTCGCCGACCCGGCCCTGGCCGCGCTCGAAGACGAGCGCCGCGGCCTCGAAGATCGGATTGAAGCGCTCAAGGCGGCCAAGGGCTCCCTGCCGGAGGCCCGATACGAGGCGGAGTTGGAGCAACTCCTGCTGGACCTGGCCTTGAAGAACGAGGAGCTCCGCAAGCGGCGCGAGGCTCGAAAGCCATGACCGGACTGCGCGTGCCCGTCCGAAGGAGCGCGTCCGTGCTGCTGGCGGTCGTCCTGATCGCGCTTGGAGCGCAGGCGCACGCGCAGGGGCTGAGCGTTCCCCTTCCCGCCGCGCGGCCCCAGGCGAGGCTCTCGGCGGCCGAGGCTCTCCGCCGGGGAGAGTACGCGCGCGCCCTCGAGGCCGGCCGGGCCGACCTGGCTGCGGTGCCCCAGAGCCTGCCCGCGCTCTCCGTCGTGGTCAGGGCGTTCCTCGAGACGGGCGCGCACGCGGAGGCCGAGGAAGCGGTTCGCGCGTTCATCTCCCGCAATCCAAGAGCGGTCGACGCGTGGAACGCGCTCGGGGACGTGCTTCTGGCGAGGGGGCGGCGCGCGGAGGCGGAGGCCGCCTACAGCCGCGCCATCGCGGGCCGGGGCGCGGCGACCCTTGCCGCGGAAGCGTCCCTCGGCATCCTTCTCCACGAGCGCGGTCTTCGCGCCGAAGCGAAGGTCCGATTCGAGAGACTGATCACCGCGTACAACGCCGGCCGGGCCGTGACCGCTCAGGATCTCATCGCGGTCGGCCGGGCCTGCCGCACCCTGGGCGCGTCGAATCCCGATGCCTTCAAGGACGCGCTCAAGGCCTTCGACGAGGCCGCGGCGCTCGACGAGACGCATGAGGCCCGGCTTCGCACCGGCGATCTCTTCCTCGAGAAGTTCAACGGGACCGAAGCGCGCGCCGCCTTCGAGAGCGTGCTCCAGGAAAACCGCAATCAGCCCCAGGCTCTTCTCGGTCTCGCCCGCGCCCTCGACTTCGATGGCGAACGGGGCGTGCCTCAACTTCTCGACGCCGCGCTCAAGACAAATCCCGACTTCACGCAGGCGCGCGCCTATCGATCGGGCCTGCTCCTGGCCCTCGAGGACTTCCCCGCCGCGCGGGCCGAGGCCGAGAAGGCGCTCGCGATCGACCCCTCCTCGCCCGAAGCCCTGGCCGCCCTTGCGGCCGCCCAATACGTGTCCGGCGATCCCGCCGGGTTCGCCACGACCCGGCAGCGATCCGAGACCCTCTTTCCAGGAAGCGCGGATCTGCTGGTCAACGTGGCCGAGGCCGCGGTCCGGAACCGCCTCTACCGCGAGGCCGCGCAACTGGCGCGCGAAGCCCTGGTCCTGGAGCCGCAGTCGTGGGCGGCGCTCGCGAGCCTGGGCCAGAACCAGCTTCGCCTGGGCGAGATCGAGGACGCGCGGAAGAGCCTGGAGCGTTCGTTCGGAGGCGACCCCTACAACGTCTGGGTGAAGAACACGCTCGACCTGATGGATACCTTCAAGAACTACACCCTCATCG
>DAORUA010000207.1:0-1629 GCA_035432945.1 Vicinamibacteria bacterium
ACCTCGCCCACGGGGTCGACTGGATCAAGATCAACGCCACCGAGCGCGCGGGCACGCCCGACACCGACCCGCGGAAGCAGATGTGGAGCGAGGCGGAGATGCGCGCCATCGTCGAAGAGGCGGCCACGAAGGGCGTTCGCGTCCAGGCCCATGCTCACGGCGCGGAAGGCGCTTTGGCCGCGGTCAAGGCGGGCGTGGCCTCGATCGAGCACGGCACCTACCTCACCGACGAAGCCCTCGATCTCATGAAGCAGAAGGGAACCGCATTCGTTCCCACGTATTCAACGGTGATCGACCTGGCCGAGCCGGGCGGCGACTACGACCATCCCGTTCTGATTCTCCGGGGCCAGGCCATGCTGCCGCGGCTCGGTGACGCGGTCAGCCGGGCCCACCGGAAGGGCGTTCTCATCGTGGCCGGCGGCGACACGAGCTACGGTCCGAACAGCATCACCCGCGTCTCCCACGAAGTGGAGAACTTCGTGAAACTCGGCCTGACCCCGATCGAGGCCATCCGCACGGCCACCGTGAATGCCGCCATCCTCCTGAAGATGGAGAAGAGCATCGGCGCCATCGAGCCGGGGCTCGAAGCCGACCTCATCGCGGTCGCCGAGAACCCGCTCGACGACGCCGGCACCCTCCAGGATCCCCTCCTCGTGGTGAGCAATGGCCGCGTGGTCCTCGACCGGCTGAACTTCGGGAAGAAGTGACGGGAAAGCCGAAGACGTCCTCGCTTTTCGAGGAGCCGGCGGCAAGCCCCGCGGACCGCGGAGACGCGGAGCGTCGCCCCGAATCGAAGATGGATGCTCCCCTCGCCGAGCGGATGCGCCCCGAATCCATCGAGGAGATCCTCGGTCAGGAGTCCCTTCTCGGGCCCGGCGAGCCTCTGCACGACGCGCTCTCCGGCGGCGAGCTCTTCTCCATGATCCTCTGGGGCCCTCCGGGATCCGGGAAGACCACGCTCGCGAACGCCATCCGCCACCAGACCAGATCCCGCGCCCACTTCGAAGCGCTGTCCGCGGTCCTCACCGGGGTCAAGGAGCTGCGCGAAGTTCTCGCGAGCGCCGCGCATCGGCGCCGGAGCGCGCATCGCAAGACCATCCTCTTCATCGACGAGATCCATCGCTACAACAAGTCGCAGCAGGACGCGCTTCTTCCCGCGGTCGAGTCGGGCGACGTGGTCCTCATCGGCGCCACCACCGAGAATCCCTCGTTCGAGGTGGTGGGCGCCCTGCTTTCGCGCTGCCGGGTCTTCGTGGTGAAACCCCTCGACGGCCCCGCGGTCATGAATCTGATGCGCCGCGCGCTCGAGGACAAGGAGCGGGGCCTTGGCGAACTTGGAGTCGAGATCGACGACAACGCCCTCATGTTCCTGGCCGAGGTCACCGACGGCGATGCCCGGCGCGCGCTCGGCGCTCTCGAGATCGCGGCCTCCCTTGCCCGGAACAAAGGGAAGATCGATCTCGCCCTCGCCCAGAAGGCGCTCTCCCGCAAGGCGCTTCTCTATGACAAGAGCGGCGAGGAGCATTTCAATCTCATCAGCGCGCTTCACAAGTCCATCCGCAACTCGGATGCCGACGCGTCCTTGTACTGGCTGGCCCGCATGATCGAGGGCGGAGAACCTCCGCTCTA
>DAORUA010000207.1:1729-7127 GCA_035432945.1 Vicinamibacteria bacterium
CCTGGTCTCGGCGTGGCTCGTCGCGGTGCTCGTCTTCGGTATGCCCGCGTCGCTCGCGACCGCCGCCGCTTCTTACGGCGCCCTGTACGGCCTCTTTCCCATCGGCTGGATCGTCCTCAACGCCATCTTCATCTTCGACGTGACCGTGAAGACCGGCCAGTTCGACATCGTGAAGCGGACCATCGCCGGCCTCGGCGACGATCGGCGGATCCAGGCCCTGCTCATCGCTTTCAGCTTCGGCGCGTTCATCGAGGGCGCGGCGGGTTTCGGCACGCCGGTCGCGATCTCCGGCGCCATGCTCATCGGCCTCGGCTTCCGCCCGCTCGAAGCCGCGGGCCTCGCCTTGATCGGCAACACCGCGCCCGTGGCCTTCGGCGCCCTCGGCACGCCCATGATCGCGCTCAACGCGGTCACCCACCTGCCCCTCGACAAACTCTCCGCCATGGTGGGCCGGCAGCTTCCCTTCTTCTCGGTGATCGTTCCCTTCTGGCTGATCGTCGTGATGGCCGGCTGGAAGGGCATGAAGGAAGTCTGGCCCGCCTGTCTCACCGCGGGCGTGAGCTTCGGCATCACGCAGTTCCTGGTGAGCAACTATCACGGCCCCTGGGTGGTCGACATCGCGGGGGCCATCGTCTCCATGCTCTCGCTTCTGGTCCTGCTGCGTTTCTGGCAGCCGAAGAACGTATGGCGGTTCGATCACGAGCGCGCGGGTGCTTCGAGTCTCGATGCGACGCCGTCCCGTAGCGCCGCCTTCCGCGCCTGGACGCCGTGGATTCTCCTCACCGTCTTCGTGTTCGTGTGGGGACTTCCGCAGATGAAGAAGGCGCTCGACGGACTCTCGATCGTCCGCGTCGCCGTGCCGTATCTCGACAAGGCGGTGGTGCGGGTCCCGCCCGTGGTGGTGAAGCCGGAGCCGGAGGCCGCGGTCTTCAGCCTCAACTGGCTCTCCGCCACCGGCACGAGCCTGCTGCTCGCGGGAATCGTCTCGGGCCTCGTGCTCCGCTTGTCGCCACGCGTCCTGCTCGGGCTCTATGGCCAGACCCTGTGGCGGGTCCGAACCTCGTTGCTCACCATCGCCGCGATGCTGGCGCTCGGGTACACCACGCGCTACTCCGGCTCCGACACCAGCATGGGCCTCGCCTTCGCGAGCACGGGCGTCTTGTTCCCGTTCTTCTCTCCGCTCCTCGGCTGGCTCGGCGTCGCCCTCACCGGCTCCGACACGTCCTCGAACGTCCTCTTCGGAAACCTGCAGACGGTCACGGCCCAGCAGATCGGCGTCTCCCCGCTGCTCACCGCGGCCGCCAACGCCTCGGGCGGCGTCATGGGGAAGATGATCGACGCGCAGAGCATCGTGGTCGCGAGCGTCGCCACCGGGGATGCCGCGCCCCCGGGCGACATCCTGCGCTACGTCTTCTTCCACAGCCTGGCCCTCGCCTGCCTGGTGGGCGTGCTGGTCCTCCTGCAGGCCTACGTCTTCCCCTGGATGGTGCCTGCCCTGTAGCTGCCCCCATCGAGGGCCCGCCGGGTCGGTTTCTCGGGTACATAGGAATCATGCATAATCGTATGCATGAGAACGACGCTGGATCTGAACCCGGATCTCCTGCAACAGGCCATGCGGGAGACGCATGCCAAGTCGAAGACCGCCGTGGTGCAGATGGGCCTGGAGGCCCTTCTGGCCATCGAGGCGCGCAAGCGGCTCAAGACGCTGTTTGGAAAGGTTCGCGGCCTGGAGAAGGCTCCGCGCCGTCGGGCGTAGAGCTGGTTCATGCCATCGGTCATCGTCGATACATCGATCTGGAGGAAATACCTGGCCGGGGTTGCCTCGACCCGCGCGTTGGGCCAACTGCTGGATGATGACGCGGTGCTGCTGCACCCGTTCGTTCTTGGCGAGTTGACCCTCGGAGGCTTATCGGACCGCGAAGCGTCGCTTTTCCGACGTTTGCCGGAAGTGCCGGTTGCAGACCACGCCGAGATCATTGCTTTCGTGGTGGAGCGGAGATTGACGCGGAAGGGGATTGGCTGGGTCGACGCCCACCTGCTGGCGTCGGCGCTCATCGCCGACGCGCGTTTGTGGTCGGCAGACCGTGCGCTGGTATCGGCTGCGCGCAGTCTCGGTGTCGCTTTCTCGGATTAGTGGGATTTGACTCGACGGCCCGATAGGCGAAAATCGGGCGAATGCCCGTTCTCTCCCCCCGCAAGAAAATCCTCGAAGACCTTCTCTCCGAGAAGAGACTTCTGGGCGCTCCATCGGTTTTCGACGCGCCTCTTGAGCCCGAAGGGCGGGTGACCGGGACCGCCCACTGGAACGTCATCCTCGGCCAGGGCTTTCGGAAGGGGAGTGTGGGCGAGATCGTGGGGAATGCCTCTTCGGGCCGCACCGCCCTGGCCCTGGCTCTCGCCGCTCATGCTTCCCGCGAAGATCTGGTCGCCTGGGTCGATCCCCTCGATCGCTTTTCGCCTCAGGCCGCCTTTCACGCAGGCGTCGAGTTCCGGAACTTCGTCTGGCTTCGCGGGACATCCGCGAAAGAGCGTCCTCTCGCCGACGCCATCGGCGCGGCGCATGCGCTCGCCGCGGCCTCGCTCTTCGACATCGTGGTCCTCGATTTCGCCGATGTGCCGGAGCGCCTGCTGAAGGCGTTGCCCACCGCGTGGAATGTCCGGCTGCTGCGCGCCTTCGAGTCGACGGAAACCACGTGCGTCGTGCTCACGCGCTCGCACTGGGGCGCCAGCCCGCGCGGTCTGTCGATTCGTCTCCGCGCCGACAAGCGAGAGTTCGCACAGACGGGCCACGGGCGCCTTCTGAAGCGCCTGACCCTGGCCGCGACCCAGAACTGGCCCTTTCTCAAGACCTCGACGATTGATCTCGACGTGCGCGCGCGATGAGCTTCGAGGTTTCCCGGCTCTTTGGCTGCGTGGTCGCTCCGGCGGAGCAGTTCGCGTCGCAATTGATGAGGCTCTCCCAGGACTTCACCCCGAGGTACGAGGTGGAGAAGGGTTCTCTGGCCCTTCTCGATCTCTCCGGCCTGTCTCACCTGTTCCTGAATCCCCACGAACTCGGCGCCTCGATCAAGGCCTCGGCTCTGACCTACGGCATCGAAGAGCCGCGCATCGCCCTGGCCACGCGCCTCCAGGCGGCCCGGCGGCTCGCGCTGTTTCGGCCCGGCCTCTCCATCGCTCTCGACGAGAAGACCGAGGTGGAGCTTCTGGGAGCCCTGCCTCTCGAAAGCCTCGATCTCGACGACCGCACCCTGGCCCGGCTGCGCAACTGGGGGCTCCACAATTCAAGCGATCTGGCCCGGCTTCCCGCGAGCGATCTGCGCGCGCGGGGCGGGGTTGCGCTGGTGCGCGCTCACGAATCGTCCTCGGGACGGGACGAGCGCCTGCTCGTTCCGGTCGAGGAAAAACCGAACGACGGCCTCGGCCTCGACCCCGGTTTCGGCGTCGAGGATCTGACCCAGCTCGTCTTCCTGATGTTCCGGCTCCTCGACCCGCTGTGCGCGAAGCTCAAGTCGGGCGGCCGGGCCGCCACCGCGTTCGAGGCGACGCTCGCCCTCGAGAATGGGAACACCGACATCCGTCTGATCCGCTCGCCGTCGCCCTCCGCGGACAACGCGGCCTGGCGCACCCTGGTTCGCCTGAACCTCGAGGGCCGCCCGCCCGTCGCACCGGTTCTTTCCCTGTCACTCCGCGCCGAGTCCACGAGCGCCCGGGCGGTCCAGTTCTCCTTCACCGGCGCCGGACGGAGCAGTCCCGAGAAGGTGGCGAGTGCCTTGGCCCGGCTCCAGCGCTTCTTCCCGGAAGATCGCATCGGCTCGCCGCAACTCAAAGACACCCACACCCCCGATCAGTTCGAACTCCGTCCCTTCGATCCGGGGTCAGAATCAAAGGTGAAGAAGAAGGCCAAAGACCTGGCTGAACCCAAACCCCGCCCGCCCGCATCCGCGCTGCGCGCGATCCGCCCGCCTGCCCATGCCCGCGTTCGTGTCGACATGGCGGGCGCGCCCGTCTCGCTTCAGGTATCCGACAACGATCGCTTCCTGAGCATCCGCGGTCGTGTGCAAGCGAGTGCTGGCCCCTATCTCCTGTCCACGCAGTGGTGGAACGAAGAAGCCTTCGCCCGCGAGGAATGGGACGTGGAGATCGCGAGCGAGGGAGCCACCGCCGCGTACCTGATCTTCAGGGACCCCCGGAACGACACCTGGTATTTGGCCGCGGAAATTGATTGACAGCTGGACATCTGTGCTAAGTTTCTAGGCCTTGGAGGTTGCGATGCTCCTATCGCTAGGGAGCCCGGCCTCGTTGGAGAGTGTCCAATGAGGAGAGGCTCAAGGCGACGGCATCGACGCAACAGGCAAGAATGGTCCCCCCAGGGCGCCCCGCAAGGGAATCCCGGGCAACAGGGAAACCAGCCGCAAGGTTCCCGGGGACCAGTCAGGGACCCACGACAGGTTCCGGTTCCAGCCGAAGGCGAAACGTTCCCATTCATAGGGATCGCCGAGGTCACCGAGAATGTCGGAGGGTTTGTACGGCAGGCGAATCAGAACTACCTGCCTTCGCGTGAAGACGTGGTCATTCCGCCATCGGTTATGCGGGACTATGCCTTGCGCGACGGCACGCAGATTGAGGGTCTTTGCCGTGAAGCCTCGGGCGTCAAGGTCGTCGTAGAAATACAAAAGGCCAGCGGTCTTGAAATGGCGCAGTACAAGCTACTGCCCCATTTCGCTGATCTCACGTCTATAAGTCCGGAAAAAGCGTTTCGTCTGGCCGATGAGCCGGGCGCGGAACTCACTTTGCGTGTTTTGGACCTCGTGGCCCCCATCGGCAAGGGCCAGCGCGGCCTCATTGTGTCCCCGCCCAAGGCCGGCAAGACCACGATCCTCGAGCACATCGGTCTCGCCATCGTCAAGAACCACCCGGAAGCGCACCTCATGCTCATGCTCGTCGACGAGCGGCCCGAGGAAGTCACGCACTTCAAGCGGGTTCTTTCCGCGGCGGAAATCCTGGCCTCCACTTCCGACTCGGCTTCCGACGCGCACATCCGTCTGGCCCGTCTGTGTCTCGAGCGGGCGAAGCGTATGGTCGAAGCGAAGAAGGACGTCGTCATCCTTCTCGACTCGCTCACCCGTCTGGGGCGCGCGAGCAATCGCGAGACCGGCCCGGGGGGCCGCACCATGTCGGGCGGCGTCGATTCCCGCGCCTTGCAGTTCCCGCGTCAGTTCTTCGGAGCGGCGCGCACCTGCGAGGGCAACGGATCGCTCACCATCATCGCCACCGCTCTCATCGAAACCGGGTCGCGCATGGACGAAGTCATCTTCCAGGAGTTCAAGGGAACCGGGAACATGGAGATCATCCTCGACCGTCAGATCGCCGAGCGGCGCATCTTCCCGGCCGTCGACGT
>DAORUA010000208.1:0-7104 GCA_035432945.1 Vicinamibacteria bacterium
AGTACAGGACGTTCGCAAGCGCGTACTGGCCCTTCTTGAAGGCGCTCGCGGCCTGGCCGTTGGTGTTGTCGATGTCGAGCATCGAGTAGCCCACCGTGCTCGTCCACTTCGCGTTCCAGTTCAGATCGAGGAACGCGGAGATGCCCAGCATGGGAAGGGGTTTGCCGAGGATCGGGGTGCGGGGGTTCGAGAAGTTGTTCTGGATGCCCACGTCCACCGGCGCATCGTTCATGTAGTTCTGGATTCCCTCGCCGTAGACAACGGAGACACGGGCCACGTGCTTCGCGAGCTTGAGATTCGAGCTGGCGTGCAGGCCCCATCCGGTGGCGCTGCCGGAGAGGTCGAACTTGTCGTCGTTGAGGTCGTCCCACTTCATCTGCCGGACGATGCCCGACAACTGGAGATGCCCCCACTTGCCCACGGTGCGGAAGTGAGCGGAGAGGTCGGGCAGCGGAAACCGAGCGGCGACGCCGTCGAGCGCGATGCGGCCGGCGTAGATACCCTGGTCGGCGCTCGCGCCGGGGCGTTCAAGGGCGATTGCGAACCTCGAGTCTCCCTTCGACCAGGGCGTCCACCGGAGCTGAACGTTCCGGAAGAACACCATGCCGTTAGGGCCCCAGTATTCGACCGAGTTCGGAAAGACATCGATGTCCATGAAGGGGCTCCAGGTCTGACCCGCGCCCACCTGCCCGAGTTCGCCCCAGGCGTGCCGCAGGCGGAACGTGGTCTGGCCCGCGTCGACACCGGTGCCGAACAGCTCGAACTCGAAGATGGTCTTGATTTCGCCGGCGCTCGTGGGAATGAAACCCTTCACGCCGAGGCGGCTCTGCCGGACTCCTGCGAAGTAGTGACCGTCCGCGCCGTACTCATTCTCGAACGCCGGGAGCTTCGTTGGCCGGAGCACATCGAACCAGTTCGGGTCGTTCTGGCCCGTCTGGTAGCCCATGTCCATCATGGCGAAGCCGTAGATTTCCATCCTCGGCTTCTCTTCGGTTGCGGGCTTGGTGTCCTGCGCCGGCGCCGGGGCGCTGGCCGGAGCACCCGGTCCCGGCGCCGCAGGCTTCGAGTCCGCAGCGGCCCAGGAGGGCACCAGCAGAAGTGCGAGGGCGAACACAGAGCTGAGGCCGCCGGAATTCCTGCTCGTTGCTTTCATCATCGTGGTTCTCCGGGTTTCTCCTGGAATCATGCCGGTGTCGTGCGCCGGCGCCGTGACAAAGCCGGACCCTGCCGTGATTTCGGATTGGCCTCTTCCCAGGCACGCACGCGCGTGCGGACGTTCAGAACGCCCCGGATCCGGGCTCTCGGACGAAGATGGATCAGGCCCAGGGGCTCGGCGCCAATCCGCCTGGACGCGGCCATCATGATGACTCAGACTATCTGAAAGTGAAGACGATCGGCAGGATCATTTGCACTATTGGCGAAAGGACGAGAGTCGACTACGCTGGTCGCCATCCATCTTCCCGGGGGCATACCGCATGAACATGACTCACTCCGACGCTCTGGTCTTCTTCGGGGCCACCGGCGACCTGGCCTACAAGAAAATCTTCCCGTCCCTGCAGGCCATGCTCAAGCGCGGACGCCTCGACGTGCCCGTCATCGGCGTGGCCAAGGCGGGCTGGACGCTCGATCAGCTCAAGGCCCGCGCGAAGGACAGCCTCGAGAAGCACGGCGGCCTCGACGCAGAGGCCTTCTCGAAGCTCTCCGGGCTCTTCCGCTACGTCGACGGCGACTACAACGACCCCGCCACCTTCGCGGCCATCCGCAAGGAGCTTGGGGACGCGAAACGCCCCGCGCACTACCTGGCCATCCCGCCCGTGCTCTTCGGCAAGGTCGTGGAGCAACTGGGCGCCTCCGGATGCGCGAAAGACGCGCGCGTGGTCGTGGAGAAGCCCTTCGGCACCAACCTCGCCTCCGCGCAGCAGCTGAACCGGATTCTCTCCTCGCAGTTTCCCGAATCGTCGATCTTCCGCATCGACCACTACCTCGGAAAGCGGCCGATCATCAACATGCTCTTCTTCCGCTTCGTGAACTCGCTGCTGGAGCCGTTCTGGAACCGCAACCACGTGGAGAGCGTGCAGATCACCATGGCGGAGGACTTCGGGATCCAGGGGCGCGGCGCCTTCTACGACTCGGTCGGAGCCATTCGCGACGTCATCCAGAATCACCTCTTCCAGGTCATCTCGAACCTCGCCATGGAGCCCCCGGCCCGGCGGGACTGCGAATCCATCCGCGACGAAAAGGTGAAGGTCCTCAAGGCGATTCAGCCGCTCGGCCCGAAGAACGTGGTCCGCGGGCAGTTCCGCGGCTACCGGTCCGAGGCGGGAGTGGCGCCCGGCTCGACCACCGAGACCTTCGCGGCCATCCGCCTCGACATCGACTCGCCGCGCTGGAAGGGTGTCCCGTTCCACATCCGGGCGGGCAAGAACCTTCCTGTGACCTGCACGGAGATCGTGGCCCGCCTGCGTCATCCGCCCAATGCCTACTCCGACCTGGCGACCGCGCCGAACCACCTGCGCATCCGGCTCTCTCCGACCGTGCAGTTCGCCATCGGGATGCTCGTGATGGTGGACGACGAGAAGATGCTCGGAGCGGTGAAGGAACTCGCGGGCGCGCCGACCGCGGTGATGGACGAGAAGGATGCGTACGAGCGGGTGTTGACCGACGCCATCGAAGGGGATGCGACTCTGTTCGCGCGTCAGGACTATGTGGAGGAGGCCTGGCGGATCGTCGACCCCCTGATGAGCGAGACCGCGATCCACGAGTACGAGCCTCGATCCTGGGGCCCGAAGGAGGCGGACGGCGTCATCGCGCCGATTGGCGGCTGGTCCAACCCCTGAAGGTTCTCAGGCCTCCTCGGTTCGCTCCGAGGGCGCACGGACGAGCCAGAACCTCGACATGAAGAGGCTCACCATCAGGCCCACGAGGCACCCGAAGATGACCTCCGCCACCTTGTGCAGGCCCTTCTCGATGCCGACCAGGGTGGAGCCTCTGGAGAGCTCCGCGGCGATGACGATGGCCGCCGTGATCGGGGCCTGACGCCACATGGTCTTGATCCGGACCAGATAGGAAGAGATCAGCACGGTCAAGGCCAGTGCGAGGGGCAGGATGAAGGGACCGCGGTGGCCCCACAGGAGAAAGCCGAGCCCCACCGCGCAACCGACCAGCACGTTCGCGAGCCGGCTCTTGAACATGCGGCGCGCCTCCTCCGGCTGCGGATCGGCGGCCGCGAGCATCGAGGCGATGGCCCAGATCGGATTGCTGTCGCCGACCAGCTTCAGGACGTACCAGACGATGGTCGTGGCGAGAAAGACGTTGACCGCGAAGCGGAACCCCAAAAGATGGTCGTAGCCCAGACCGAGGCGCTCGAGGAGCGCCTCGGCCCTGCGTGACACTTCGGGCGGCGGCGTCACTCGTGCGAGGTGGGCGGGTTGCCGTGCAGCCGGTAGACCACGCCGGTCTTCGTGGCGTTGAGGGTGATCCAGTCCTTCGCCGCGTACTGGAGGGCGATGAAGAAGTCCTCCATCTTCTTGAGCGCGGGCTTGGCGAGTTGCTTGCGGTCCGCGAAGCGCACCTGGAAGGCGAACTCTCCGATCAGCGGGCGATGCTCGCCGCGAGTGCGCCAGATGGCCACGTTCGTCTTGGCGACCATGCCCTCGCCGAAGTCGAGTTCCCCGATGTCCTGAAGCACCTCCTCGATGATGGTCTCGCTGACCAGAGCCACCTTCTCCCCCGGCTCCTTCCTCACCCGGGCCAGCACCGGGAAGATCTCGACCATCCGGTCCATGTCGAGAATGCTGTCCTCGCCGATGCCGGTGCTGCCGATCGCGGAGCGGGAGAACTGGACGTTGTGGGAGTAGAGGAGACGGATGCCGCCCAGCTTCTCCTTGAGGGGCAGGGCCTGGCACTTGAACTTGACCCGGTGCTCGCCGAGGATCTGCGGCCGGACGTCGGTCTCGGCCGCGGTCTGCAGGTCCGGGTGCCGGAACTTGAAGACGATCTCCGGGTCCCCGCACGGGAAGCCGTCCTTGTAGGGAATGCGCCGCCGCAGGATGAAGGCGTTGTTGTAGAGGCGGAAATCGTGGGTGTCGCCGAACAAGACCTCGCGGATCTTGAGGGGAGCGGCGTGGAAGCCCTTCGTCGACAGCACCACGCCATGTTCCTTGGCCGGCGCCCGCATCACCTCCGCAAACTCGAAGAGGCTCTCGCGGGAGACGAAGTGATTGGGCCTCAGGATCAGCTTGCAGCAGAGGTACTCCACCTCATGGATGGGCAGGCCGTCGGCGTAGGTGCCGGGCTTGAGGGGCGGAACCCGTCCCACCCAGCTGGCCCCGGCGTGCTGCCTCGCCTGCGGCTTCGGCTCGCGCTTGGGCGCTTTCTTCGGCTGTGCCTTTGACGTGCTCTTGAGTTCTCGCATGGGTCACTCCTGATATTTTGTTGTGGGGAGACTCACTCCCGACGGGACCTTTGAAGGGCTTGATGTCGTGGCGGGGATCGGCTTCGAACGCCCCGCGCTGATCCACGAGTACTGCCACGCGGCGGAGAGGATCTGGTAGTCGCCGCCGAACCGGATGTAGGCGCCCCGCGTATAGCTGAGCTTGAGGGACTGGTGACGCGTTATGGGGAAGGCTCCGGTGATTCCCACTCGCGAGTTCTGCTGCAAGGTCGCTGGATTCTCGACCCCGTTCAAGCTCGTCGCGCCGCCGCGCCAGAAGTTGGCGTCGAGCGATATCCACATCCGGGGGCGGACGTCGTAGCTCAGGTGGGTCTCGATGACCGCGACCGGGTCCTGGGTCTGCGACTGAACGCCGGGGACGTACGCGTTGCGCGAGAAGAACTCCGGGTTCTCGGTGAAGAGCCAGACCGCGCCGTAGGCGTCGAAGATCCAGTGACCCCAGCGTCGAGACAGGCCCAACTCGGGCTTGAACGCCCATCGATTGGCTCCGAGGTTGATGAGCTTGGTCGGGTCGTACTGGCCCGTGGGCGCGACCACCTTGAGACTGACGCCCACGAGGGTCTTCTGCTGCCACGTCCTCATCTCGGGCAGGGACATCGCGGGGCCGCCCACGAGGTTCACGGAGAGCCTGACCACCGAATCGAACAGACCCGAGCGGTAGATCGACTTCTGTTCCCCGAGCACGTTGCCCTCGAAGGTCCCCACTCCGTAGGCCAGGCCGGCAAACACGTTTGCGGAGCGGCCGAAAAGAGAGAATGCGCGGTAGTACGTAAGGGTCGGAGCGTTGAGACTCGCCGTGGCGTCCTTGATCGGGGCTGCGCCTTCAAGGAGCAGGTCCCCGCTGTTGTAGGTGTTGGCGAGCGTGATCGCGTTCGATCCAAGCGGGGTAATCACATACGCCCGCGGAGCGAGTTCCTGGGCGTGGAGCCGGCCCGCCCCCCCCGCGAGAGCGAGCAGAGCGAAGGCGAAGCCGGCGCGCCTCGCTACTTCCACGGATCGCCGACCCTCATTCCGATCACCTGGCCAGGCTGTTCTTCGTCTCACCGACCGCGGCGGCCGCCTTCGCGGTCGCCGCGCGGACCTCGATCGTGACCTTCGCAATGCGTCCGGTGAATCGTGACCGGGCTTCCGCGCCAATCGCTTCGACCACGGGCGTGCCGAGGTCGATACCGACATCGGCGGTCTCATCCGCGGAGAACATGCCGGCCTGAGTGTTCTCGATCCGTCCCTCCGCGACCTTCTCTCCATTGACGTAGAGCGTGCCCATGCCGCCCTTGCCCGGCCCGCCGCCGTCGTAGGCGAAGTCGAACTTGACCGTCGCCTTGCCCGCAGCCAGCGGCTTACTCGCCACGATGCTGGTCTGCCGCAGGCCCAGGAAATTGTAGTCGTAGGCGGGCACGCCGTTCTTGACGTACAGCGACCAGCCGCCGAAGCGGCCGCCCTGCGCGAGGATGGTGCCGTTGGCCGCGCCCTTCGGGACGTCGATTTCCGCGGTGATGGTCTTGGAGCGGTTCTTCACGTTGACGAACACCCCCTCCATCATTCCGGTCATGCCCTCGGCCAGGGTCAACGATGTGCGGCCGCCCATCAGGTCGGGGCGGCCGACCGCGGCGGCGTCGAGGCGCTCGAAGACGCGGTCGTCCAGGGGCAGGGCATGGTACTTGCCGGCCTCCTGCAGGAAGATCGTCTTGAGTTCCTGGAGCTTCTTCGGGTCTTTCGCGGCGAGGTCATCGGCCAGGCTGAAATCCGAGCGCACGTCGTACAGTTGCCAGGCGGAGTCATCCTGGAGGGTCCGGCGCGCCTTGGCTTCCCACGGCGCCTTGTGGATGGTGCGCGCGAACCAGCCTTCGTGGTAGATGGCCCGGTTGCCCGCGATCTCGAAGTACTGAGTGGTGTGGCGCTCCTTCGCCTGGGCATCCTCGAACGAGTACACGAGGCTCTTCCCCTCCATCGGGATCTGGGGTGTCCCATTCACCACCTTCGGCTCCGGCAGGCCGATGGCTTCCAGGATGGTCGGGGCCACGTCGATCACGTGGCTGAACTGGGTGCGAATCCCGTTCTTCGCCTTGATGCCCTTCGGCCAATGCATGACCATGCCGTTGCGGGTGCCGCCGAAGTCCGAGGGCACCTGCTTCATCCAGCCAAAGGGGCTGTCGAGGGCGACCGCCCAGCCGGACGCCATGTGCGGGTAGGTCTGCGGGCCGCCCCACTGGTCGATCTTCCCCAGCATGTCCCCGAGCTTTTCCTGCACGCCGTTGAAATAGGTCATCTCGTTGAACATGCCGTTCGGGCCGCCTTCGCCGCTGGTGCCGTTGTCGCCGGCGATGTAGACCACGAGGGTGTTGTCGGACTGGCCGACCTCCTCGAACGCCTTGAGCATGCGGCCGATTTCGGTATCCGTATATTCCGCGAATGCGGCGAAGACCTCGGCCTGGCGAGCGAACAGGCGCTTCTCGTCCGGGGTCAGCGTGGCCCAGTCTCTGATCTCCTTTGCCTTCGGCGCCAGCCGGGTTCCCGCGGGCACGACCCCCAGCCTGATCTGCCGGGCCAGGGTCGCCTCGCGCATCTTGTCCCAGCCCTCGTCGAACTTTCCCTTCCAGCGTTCGATCCACGCCTTCGGCACGTGGTGCGGGGCGTGGGTGGCGCCGGGG
>DAORUA010000209.1:0-7089 GCA_035432945.1 Vicinamibacteria bacterium
AGGATCAAGATCCTGGAGATGGTCGACGGTCCCTCCCAGAGCAACACCACCGCCCTCGTGGGCGCCGAGAACACCCGGGCGCCCGCCCTCGCCATCGACTTCCCCGCTCCGGAGAGCCGGGAAAGCTGCTGGCGGCGGCCCGCGCGGCGCTAAGCGCTCCCCTTTTCCATGATCACAGTCAAAGACATCCACAAGCGATACGGCTCGTTCGACGCCGTGAACGGCGTGTCGATCCAGGTGCCCTCCGGCGAGATCCACGGGTTTCTCGGCCCCAACGGCGCGGGCAAGACCACCACCATCCGCATGATCGCGGGGCTCTTGAAGCCCACCTCCGGAAGCATCAACATCGACGGCGCGGATCTGGCCCTCGAGCCCGAGAGGGCCAAGGCGGCGCTCGGCTTCGTGCCCGATCGGCCGTTCATCTACGAGAAGCTGACCGCGTTCGAGTTCCTGAAGTTCTGCGGGGGCCTGTACGGCATGGAGGGTCCGACCCTCGACGCGCGCGCGCTCGAACTGCTCGAGCTGTTCGAGCTGACGCGCTGGAAGGACGAGCTGATCGAGGCCTTCTCGCACGGCATGAAGCAGCGGGTGGTGATGTGCTCGGCCTTCCTCCATCACCCCAAGGCGGTCCTCGTCGACGAGCCCATGGTCGGCCTCGACCCGCGCGGCGCGCGCCTGATCAAGGACATCTTCCGGGTCATGGCGAAGAAGGGCGTGTCGATCCTGATGAGCACGCACACCCTCGAAGTGGCGCAGGAAATGTGCGACTACGTGCGCATCATCCTGGGCGGGAAGATCATCGCCGAAGGCACGGTGAACGAGGTGCTCTCCATGGCCGGCGAGGGCCACGAGGCGCTGACCCCCGTCTTCCTCAAACTGACGGGCGGCTCCGGCTTCCAGGAAATCCCGGACGCGATCTGACCCCGTGCAGGGAACGGACGCGGCGGGCCGGGCATGCCCGGCCCCTACGTTCGACGATCACGCGCGATGCAACCCGCGTAACACGAACCCATCTGTAGGGGCGAGGCATGCCTCGCCCTCGTGCCCCTCGTGATGCGATGGCCATCCGGCCCACCAATAACCCCCGGCCCGCGGCGGGCCGGGCATGCCCGGCCCCTACAGCGCCTGTTTCAGTTCCGTCCTTACGTCGAGCAGTTCCGGGAAGAAGGTCAGCTCCAGGGCCTTGCGCAGGAAGCCGACTCCCGACGAACCGCCTGTGCCCTGGCGGAAACCGATGACCCGCTCCACCGTCTTCATGTGGCGGAAGCGCCAGAGCTGGAAGTACTCCTCCACGTCCACGAGCTTCTCGCACATCTCGTAGGCATCCCAGTGCTTCTCCGGGTGCTCGTAGATCTCGACGAACGCGGGCAGCAGGCGCGCGTCGCGCTTGTGCGGCCTGGTGAAATCGCGAGAGAGAAGATCCGCGGGCACCGCGAAGCCGCGGCGCGACAGGTGAGCCAGGAACTCGTCATACAGGCTCGGCGCTTCGAGCACCGCCTTTATCGCGGCGTACGCCGCCGCGTCGTGACGGTGCGCCTCGATCATGGCCGCGTGCTTGTTCCCGAGCAGGAACTCGATGGTCCGGTACTGCGCGGACTGGAATCCCGACGAGTTCCCGAGCACGGAGCGGAACTGCAGGTACTCTGAGGGAGTCAGGGTCTCGAGGACCGCCCACTGGTTGAAGAGCTGCATCTGGATCTGCTTCACCCGGGCCAGGATCTTGAAGCAGGGCGAGAGATCGTCCGCCCGCAGGTAACGGATGGCCGCGCTGAGTTCGTGGATCATCAGCTTCATCCACAACTCGGAGGTCTGGTGCTGGATGATGAACAGCATCTCGTCGTGATGCGCCGGCTTCGAGAGCGGCTGCTGCGCGGCCAGAAGCTGATCGAGCCGCAGGTATCCCGCGTAGGTGAGGCGGTCCTTCAGATCGAGGACGATGCCGGGCTCGAGCGCCCGCAGATTCTCGGGGGTTTCGTCGGTCATGGTGCGGGTCGAGACTATCAGCAGCCCGCAAGGCGCGCGCACGTATGATCCGCCCTTCATGACCGCGACCGCGCTGCCCGGCCTCCAGAAGGGCTTTCCCTTCCTGCTGCTGCCCACGTGGCTCGGCACCGCGAACCGGGCGAAGCGCCGGGAGAAGGGCGATCTCGTCCGCAGCGTCGTCTTCGGCCTCATCGCCATCGGAGTGGCGGTGACGCTCTTCGCGGTCTCCTTCTGGCTCACCTGGCAGCTCACCGACTACGAGGAACTGGGCGAATACCTCCTCCGCCTGGGCATCTCCTGGCTCTTCCTGACCTTCCTCTCCTTCCTCGCCTTCTCCGCGCTCGTCACCTCGCTGTCGACCTTCTTCCTCTCCGAGGACTTGAAGCTCCTCCTCGCCGCACCCATACCGAAGGCCAGGCTCTTCTACTCGCGCTACGCGCGCACGCTCATCCAGTCTTCGTGGATGGTCCTCGCCTTCCTCACCCCGGTGCTGCTCGGCATCGGTGTGGCCCGGTGCGCTCCCGGCACCTACTACCTCACCGTACCCGTCGTGATGGCGCCCTTCGTGGTGATCCCGGTGGCCTTCGGATGCATCGTGACCCTGATGCTCGTGAACGTCTTCCCGGCCAAGCGCGCGCGGGACATCCTCATGCTCACCGGGCTCCTCTTCGCGGTGGCGATCGTCATGCTGCTGCGCTTCATCCGTCCCGAGCGGCTGCTCTCCGTGCGCTCGCTCCCCGACATCACCGCCTTCTTCGCGACCCTGCAGTCGCCCATCACCCCCCTGCTCCCTTCGTTCTGGGCGGGCGAGGCCACCTTCGCGCCCCTGATGAACCGGACGGGCTGGCTCTACCTCGCGGCCCTGTGGACCACCGCTCTCGCCTCCACCCTCATCGCGCGCATGGCCTACGGAGCGTTGTACTTCGAGGGCTTCTCGAAATCGCAGGAGGCGCGCAAGGCCCGCTTCTCGCGGCTCGCCTTCATGGACCGGATCGCGGGATGGCTGCCCCTCTCCGCCTCATCGCGCAGCCTGCTCCTCAAGGACGTCAAGATCTTCATGCGCGATTCCACCCAGTGGTCGCAGCTCCTGCTCCTCATGGCGCTGGTTGCGGTGTACCTCTACAACTTCTCCGTCCTCGACCTCGACCGGATCCCCTACATGGGCCGGGTGGTGAGGAACGCGTACGCGTTCGTGAACCTGGCCATGGCGTCCTTCGTGCTGTCCTCGATCGCGGTGCGGTTCGTGTTCCCCGCCGTCTCCATGGAGAGCACCTCGTTCTGGATCCTGCGCACCTCACCGGTGTCGATGAGCTCGTTCCTCTGGTCGAAGTTCGCCACCGGTTTCGTGCCCGTGGTCTTCTTCGCGACCTTCCTCACCGTGGTGGCCAACCAGATGCTGGGCGTCCATCCCTTCCTCAAGGGGCTCACTGCGGTGGCGGTGGTCTTCATGTCGCTGGCCCTCGTGGGCCTCGCCGCGGGCCTGGGGGCGGTATACCCGCGCTTCGGCGCGGAGAACGTGAACCAGATCGCGGGCTCCTACGGCGGCGTCGTGTTCATGGTGACCGCGGTCGCGTTCATCTGCGTGGAGATCGCCCTGCTGGCCTGGCCCACCTCGATTTTCCTCTTCTACGACTTCCGGAGCCTGCCCATTCCCACCCCGCGGCGGCTCGCCATGGTGGTGGGGATCGTGAGCGCCTTCGCCCTCAGCGTGACCGTGTTCCACCTCTCGATGAAGCGGGGAATCCGGGCCCTCACCGAGCTCGCCGACTAGTCCGTCTGCACCTTGTCGGGAAAGCGATCGAGCAGGATCGCCACCAGCATGTCGCTCATGACGTTCACCCCGGAGCGGACGCGCCCGATCAGCCAGTCGACGGAGAAGAGAACCGGAATCACGCCGACGATCACCGCCTCGGGCAGGCCGACGGTCGCGAGCACGAGGGGAAGCACGATGAGGCCCGCGTCGGGAATGCCCGAGATGCCGATGCCCGCCATCAGCGAGGCGAGGGCCACCAGGACCTGCTGCTGGAAGGTCAGGTCGTAGCCGAGGGCCTGGGACAGGAAGAGGGCGGCCATCGCGTCGTAGAGGACGATGCCGTCGTTGTTGAGGTTCGTGCCCACACAGGCGGAGAGGCGCGCGGACGCGTCGGTGATCTTCATCCTCGCGAGGCTTTGCAGGGTCAGGGGCACGGTGGCGAGCGACGAATTCATCGACATGCCCGACAGGATCGCGGGCGCGCCCTCGCCGAGATAGACCTTCGGCGAGCGCCGGCCCACGAACCAGGCCGCGAGGGTGTAGTAGCCGAGAGCATGAAGGGACAGGCCGGACGCCATCGCCACCACGTACACCGCGAGGTCGCCGAACACCTTCGTGCCGTCGCGGCCGATCACCTGGGCGAGGACGCCGAAGACCGCGAAGGGTATGGCCTGGATGATCATGGCCAGGACCGCGACCAGGGTTTCGAATCCCCCTTCGGCCAGGTCGGCGAGCCGGAACACCGCGGAGTCGCGGCCGTGTTTCGCGATGAGCCGGCGCAGGGAGATTCCGATCAGGATGGCGAGGAAGACCACGCTGATCACGTTCCCGTTGTCCTTCTGAAAGGGATCGACCAGGTTCGCGGGGACGTAGCCCGAGATGTTCTTCATCGGATCGAGACTCGTCCCCTCGGGAGCCTTGCGCGCCACCCCGCCCACCGCGGCCTCGATGTCGTTGAGGCGGTCCTTCCACGCCTCGCCCGGCTTGAAGGTGTTGATCAGGGTCATGCCGATCAGGAAGGCCACGGTCACGTTGACCCCGCAGATCGCCACGAGCTTCATGCCCTGCCGTCCGGAGATGTCGGTGCGCACGAAGGCATCCACCACCCCGAAGAAGATCAGGGGGATGGCCATCGCGCGCAGGAGACGGATGACCAGGAGGCCGAGGTCGCCCAGGTGCTTGTTGGTGAGGCCGAAGACGATGTTGCCTTCGCCGAAGGCGAGGCCGCAAAGCGTCCCGAGGGCGACGCCGATGATGACGCGGATGTAAAGGGGAAGCTTCGGCATTACGACTTGACCTTCGCGGAGAGTTCCGCCACGAACTTCGCGAGGGCGTCGATCTGGGCCTGCTGGTCCGCAGTGGGAACGCCGGTGGACGCGCTGACGTTGCCGTAGACGGAGGCGATGCGCGCCTGGGCCTGGACCGCGGTCTCGTGGAGCGTCTTGTCAGGCCCGGCCTTCGTCTTCTCAATGAGATCCGTAGTCGCTCGATACGACGCGGCCAGTGCGGCGAGCGCCTTGTTCCAGGCGGCGCGGGACGCCGGGGTGACGTTCAGCCGTCGATCCTCGATGACCCGGAACTTCCTCTCGGTCGTGAGTCCGTCCACCACGAGACGCGCGGTGTACTCGCCGGGCAGCACCAGCGCGCCGGGAATCGGACGCGCCCGATCGGAACCCATGTACCGGTAGGTCTGCGGCGGCAGGCCCGGGTGCCGGAGATTCCAGACCACGCGGTTGACGCCCTGGTTCTTCGCGGGCTCGGCCTTCGCGACTTCGACGCCGGCGGCATCGTGGATGGTCAGGGCGATGGACGCGGGATTCGCGGCCTTCAACCAGTAGTCGATGACCGCGCCATTCGGGGGGTTCTCGCCGCGGAAGATCATGTCGCCCGCGTGGGCCTTGGGATTCGACATCCGCACTTCTTCGGCCTCTTCGATGGTGAAGATGTGCGCGGCCTTCGCGCGGACATCGGCGGAGAGTTCCTGCAGGGCGTTGACGTTGTCGAGGATCCAGATCCCGCGATTGTGGGTGGCGAGGACCAGGTCGTTGTCGCGCGGATGGATCACGAGGTCGTAGAAGGCCATGCGCGGCATGTTGTTCTTGAGCTCGGTCCAGTGCCGGCCGCCGTCGAAGCTCAGGAACAGGCCGAACTCCGAGCCGAGGTAGAGGAGGTTCGGGTTCTTCGGGTCCTCGCGAAGGGTGTGGAGCGAGCGGTTCTTCGGCAGGTCGCCCTCGATCGACGCCCAGGTCTGGCCGTTGTCGGCGGACTTGAAGACGTAGTTCGCGTCGTCGCCGTTGCGGTGGTTGTCGGCCACGAGGTAGATGAGGCCGGCGGTGTGGCGCGAGGCTTCGAGCCCGGCGATCCACGAGGACTTCGGCAGGCCGGTGACCTTCGCGGCGACGTTCGTGAAGGTGGCGCCTTCGTTCGTGGAGATCTGGACATTGCCGTCGTCGGTGCCCGCGTAGATCCAGCCCTTGCGCAGCGGCGACTCGGCGAGGGCGGTGATGGTCGCGTAGTACGGCACGCCGTCATCGAGCGAAAGGGTGCGCTCGTTGGGGGTCTGGCCCATGAGCTTCAAGGTGCGGCGGTCGACGCCGGTCGAAAGATCGCCAAGGTCTGTCCAGGTCTCGCCGCGATCGCGCGAGCGGAAGAGACGGCGCATACCCGCGTAGAGCGTCTTCGGGTCGTGGGGCGAAATGATGATGGGCGCATCCCAGTTGGCCGGGTAGGTGAAATCACCCACCAGCGGCTTCGGCGGGCCCCAGTTCCCAAGCTTCGGTGCTTCGCCGAGCGGATTGTTCCAGGGGCGGATGACCCGGCCTTCGCGGGTCTTGAAGTTGAAGCGATTCAGGGTGAGGTACTGGCCGTTCGAGTAGACCTCGCTGCCATCGGGCTCGGGCACGCTGAAGAAGCCGTCGCCGCCGTTCGTGCGGATCCACTCTTCATTGAGGATGCCCGACGAGTAGGGAGTCGCCGAAGGTCCGGCCCAGCTCCCGTTGTCCTGGAGGCCCCCGTAGACCCGGAACGGCCGCTGCATGTCGACGGCCACGCGGTACCACTGGCTCACCGGCAGCGACGAGACATAGAGCCACTTCAAGCCGCGGTCGTAGCTGATGCCCACTCCCCCATCGTCCGCTTTGATGAGGTGGCGCGAGTCCTTCGGATCGACCCAGACATAGCGATCGTCGCCGTGCAGCGTCTGCGGCGGCGCCTTGAAGGTCCTGCCGCCGTCGTCGGAGAAGCTGAAGGCATTCTGCATGTAGATCCGCTGGTCGTCCGACGGGTCGACCATGATCTGGCTCGCGTACGTGGGGCGCGGATTCCAGGTGCTCATGTGCTTCCACGACTCGCCC
>DAORUA010000210.1:0-1365 GCA_035432945.1 Vicinamibacteria bacterium
GGGGGAAGCGGATGCTCACGTCCTCCGAACTGGCGTAGTTGGAGTCGGCGAGCGGACGCTTCCCCGTGTCCGGGTCGGGCGGGCTGGTCTGGTCCTCCCGCACCTTGGTCAACCGCAGATCGGCTCGAAACGGAGTCTTGAGGACGGCGCCCAGATTCAGCTTGGGCGTGGGGATGAAGATGGCGCCGAGATTGATATTGGTGCCGGAGATGTCCCACGAGCTGTCGATCCGCCGATACCCTCCGGTCTGAGCGTCCGGCCGGTCGACGGTCTGCGAGAAACCGTTGATCCATCGATTCACGCTGACGCCCAGGCGCAGGCGGGGATGAAGCTCGAACCCCGATGACAGGGAAAGCGTGTCGAAGCCTCCATGTCCCTGCACGGTGAACTCGGTGGGAAGGACGGTCGAACCGTCGCTCGTGAATCCCTTCACCCCCACCGGCCCCTCGCTCCTCCGCGACCCCGTGAAAGAGAAGCTGCGCTGATACGAGAGTTGAATGGCGCCGGCGCGTTCCCTGAACCTCAGGGGCCACGCCCCGCCGATGAAATCGGCCACCGACCCCCGGAGTTGGTCTCGCGTGTCCACCTTCTCGGCCTGGTTGAGCTTCGGGATCGTCTGGAGAAAGTCGTTGTGGGCTCCGACCACGGAGACCTCCGTGCGCCGCAGGTAGCTGAGACCCGCCGGATTCCATGACGCCGCGGTGGCGTCGTCCGCCCTCGCGAGGAAGGCTCCGCCCATGCCGAAGGCCCGGGCGCCCGATCCCACCACCACGTTCATGCGCCCGTAGAAGGAGGCGAGTTCGTCCTGGTTCACGCGGCTGGTGTCCGGCGTGGCGGTGGGCGCCGGGTCCTGCGCCCGCGCGTTTCGCGCCCCCAGGCCCAGGAACACCACGGCCGCGTAGACCACGGAGAGTCTCGTCAGGGAAGTCGAGTGGGCCATTCTTGAACTTCTTGCGGGGCGGGCGTGCGAGGCAGGATACACCGCCTTCCACACGAGAGACCGGCCTGTCGATCAGGGCTTCACGCCTGTTCACTCCTGCTTCCGAAGCTCCATTCGACCGGCCCGGCGCGGCCCCCTTCCGTGACGGGCCAAAGACGCTGGTAAAGTCCTCGCACGAGTGACCGCTGCTTGAGCGAAGAACGCATTGAAACCGTTTCCTCCCTGGGAGAGCGCGCCCTCGTGGCGCGTCTGCGGTCCCGTATCTCCGAAACCCAGGGAGTCAAGGTCGGCATCGGAGACGATTGCGCCCTCGTCGAGACCCCCGCGGTTTCACTGCTCACCACCGACACCCTGGTCGAGGGCATCCACTTCGACCGCTCCCTGACCCCCGCGCGCCTGCTCGGCCGCAAGGCCATGTCGGTGAA
>DAORUA010000210.1:1465-7074 GCA_035432945.1 Vicinamibacteria bacterium
ATCACCGGCGGGCTCGGCGCCGCCGCGGAAGGGCTGCGCCTGCTTCGCGAGGGAGTGCGGCTCGCCGACGACGGCATGGTGATCGACACTGGAATCTGGACCCCCTCCTCCGAGGGACCGCTCGCGCGCTGCGTTCGCGCCCATCTCGATCCGACCCCGCCTCTCGCCTTCGCTCGCGCCATGTCGGAGACGCCCGGCACCATCCGCGCCATGATGGATCTTTCCGACGGACTTTCGATCGATCTCATCCGGCTGTGCGCCGAGAATTCGATTGGCGCCGTGATCGATCCCCTCGCGGTTCCAGTGGACCCCGCGGTGGCGATGATCGAGCGCGCTCGCGGCGGCGACCCGTTGCCCCTGGCCCTTCACGGCGGCGAGGACTACCAGCTCCTCATGGCCATCGCGCCCGAGAATATCGATGCGGTCCGGGACATGGCGTTCGTGTGGGACCTCCCGATCACGGTCATCGGCCAGTTCGTGGTGGGGGCGCCGGTGGTCTCGGTCCAGGTGGGCGAGTGGATCGAGCCGCTCAAGTCGCAGGGCTTCGACCACTTCGGCTTCAACGAGATGCAGCGTCCGCCCGTCTTCGGGGTCACCTAAGCCGCTTCCCCGGAGTCGATGTTGAGACGTCGTTCCTTGCCCCGAGAAAACGCCCTTGCGTAAAGCGCTGCAGAGCCTTCTCCATCTGAAGGACCCGCCGCATCGAACCGCGCTCGCGTTCGGAACGGGCGTCTTCATCGCGTTCTCCCCGCTCCTCGGCCTCCATACCGTGATGGCGATCGCCATCGCCTTCGCGTTCCGGCTGAATCGCGTGGCCGTCATCGCGGGGGCCTGGATCAACGCCTGGGCGCTCGCTCCCTGTTACGCCTTCGGCACGTTCATGGGCGCGGTGCTCCTCGGCGTCGACGCGGGCGACCTGGAGAAGATCGACTGGAACCAGGGCATCGGGGCGCTTGGCTCGACCTTGAGCACGCTCTTCTGGCCGATCATCCTCGGGAACACCCTCCTGGGTCTCGCGGTCGGCGCGGTCGCCTACGCGCTGTGCCGGAAGTTCCTCGAGGGCCGCGCCAATCGATCGCACGGGGGCCCTGGCGGATCGGCGAGCCCGGACCTCCCCGGCCCCGCGCCGGAAACGGGACCCTAGAAGGAGGGCCGGTTCGGGCCCGCCCCCATCAACCGCTCCACCGCGTTCCCCGCGCGCAGGAGGGTGGCTTCCTCGAAGCCCCTCCCCACGAACTGGAGACCCACGGGAAGGCCGGTCGAGAAGCCGCAGGGCACGGAGATCCCCGGGAGCCCGGCCAGGTTCGCGGGAACGGTGAACACGTCGGCGAGGTACATCTCGAGCGGGTTCGCGGTCTTCTCCCCCAGTTTGAACGCGGGCGAAGGGGTGGTGGGCGTCGCGATCACGTCGCAGGAGGCGAACGCGGTCTCGAAGTCGCGGCGGATCAGGGTCCGGACCTTCTGCGCGCGCAGGTAGTACGCGTCGTAGTAACCCGAGGAGAGGACGAAGGTGCCGAGAATGATCCGGCGCTTGACCTCCGGACCAAAGCCCGCGTCCCGCGTCTCGCCGTACATGTCCTTCAGCGTGGCCTTCGACGCCGCCGAATCCGTGCGCAATCCGTATCTCACGCCATCGAAACGCGCGAGGTTCGACGAGGCTTCCGCGGTGGCCACGAGGTAGTAGGTGGCGATGGCGTGGGGGGCGTTCGGCAGAGACACGTCGACGATCGAGGCGCCATCGGCCTTCAGGGCGGCGATGGTCTTGTCGAACTCCGCCATCACTCCGGCCTCGACCCCGGTCTTCAGGAAGTCGCGGGGGACGCCCACGCGAAGGCCGCGCGCCGGTTTCGCGAGGTCCGCGGCGTAGTCCTCGACCGGCCGCGGAGAGCTGGTCGCGTCATGGACGTCCTGGCCCGCGATGACGGAGAGAGAGAGGGCCGCGTCGGCGCACGAACGCGTCAGTGGCCCGATCTGATCGAGGGACGACGCGAAGGCGACGAGTCCGTAACGGCTGACCCGGCCATACGTGGGCTTCAAGCCCACCACCCCGCAGAACGCGGCGGGTTGGCGGATCGAACCGCCGGTGTCCGAGCCGAGCGTCATCGCCGCGAAACCCGCGGAGACCGCGGCGGCCGAGCCGCCCGACGATCCGCCGGGCACGCGGGTCAGGTCCCACGGGTTCCGGACCGGGCCGAACGCGCTGTTCTCGTTCGACGAGCCCATCGCGAACTCGTCCATGTTGAGCTTGCCGAGAACGATGGCCCCGGCGCTCTTCAGTCTCCGGATGACCGTGGCGTCATAGGGGGTCGCGAACCGGTTCAGGATCTTCGACCCGCAGGTGGTGGCGAGGCCCTTCACGTGGATCGCGTCCTTGATGGCGATGGGCACGCCGGCGAGGGGACCGGGGTCCTCGCCTTTCGCGATGCGCGCGTCGATCTCCTTCGCTTCTCCTCGGGCGGCGTCGTCCGCCCGGGCGAGGAAGGCGCCGATCGAGGCGTCCTTCTCGGAGATGCGCGCGATGTGCGCGTCGATCACCTCGCTCGCCGAGGCCTTCTTCCCCTTGATCGCGGCGGCGAGCTCGCTGGCACCCATCGAGGTGAGGGCGCTCATCCTCCGATCACCTGCGGGACCCGGAACAGACCCGCGTCCTGGTCCGGGGCATTGGCGAGCGCCTGCTCGCGGGTCAGGTCGTGCTGGGGTTCATCGGGCCGGAACCGCTCGCCCTCGGTGGCGTGGCTCATGGGCGGGACGCCGGTGAGGTCGATGCTTTCGAGGGAGGCCGCGTACTTCAGGATCTCGGCCAGATCGTGGGCGAGCGACTTCGTTTCCGCCTCCGACAGGGAAAGCCGGGCGAGGGTGGCGATGTGGGTGAGGAGTTTGTCTTGGATCTCGGCCATAGAGCCCGCGTACTATAGCGGCCCATGACCGGGAGCTCCTTCGGCCTCAGTATCGCTCCGCGGCCGGGGGATCGAGTCCTCACCGGACCGATGACTCTCGCGGGCCTGGCCCTCGCCGCCTGCGCGGTGACCCGGGTTTCCGGCCTCGATCATGCCGGTGTTTCGTTCTGCTATTTCAAGGCGCTCACGGGCTATGCGTGCTTCACCTGCGGCACCACCCGGGCCCTCGGGCACCTCGCCCGGTTCGACCTGCCCGCGGCCTTCGCGGTTCAGCCGCTGGTGACCGCGGGGACGCTCGCTCTTCTGCTCTGGGGCGCCATCGACGCGGCGCTCGTCCTGTCCGGGAACCGGACGACGGTTCGCCTGGAGGGCCGCGCGCTGCGGGCGGTCGCGGTCCTGGTCATCGGACTCGCGACCCTCAACTGGTTCTACCTGCTCGCGGCCGGCGTGTAGCCGAAGATCTCCACGAAGCGCGCGGCGAGGCGGTCCTCGACCTCGGCTTGACGCACCTCCGCGCCCATGAGCTTCGCGAGCGAGGTGACGCCCTGATCGCGCAGGCCGCAGGGAACGATGAGGTCGAAGCCCGACAGGTTCGTGTTCACGTTGAACGCGAAACCGTGGGACGTCACCCAGCGCGAGATCCGCACCCCGATGGCGCCGATCTTGTTCTCGCCCACGAACGTGCCGCTCTTTCCCGCGATCCGCCTCGCCGCGAAGCCGTAGTCGCCGCAGACCCGGATCATCACTTCCTCGAGATCGCGCACGTATCGGTGCACGTCCCGCCGCCCTTCCGGAATCTCCAGGATGGGATAGCCCACCACCTGGCCGGGGCCGTGATAGGTGACGTCGCCGCCGCGGCCGGCCTCGAACAACTCGACCCCGCGCGCCCGCAGGAGCTCGTCCGGGAAGAGAAGATTCTCCGCCCGCGCATTCCGCCCCATGGTGACCACGGGATCGTGCTCGAGGAGCAGCAGGGTGTCGGAGACGACGCCCCGCTTGCGTTCGTCGACGAGGCGCTCCTGGAGAGCCAGGCCCGCGGCGTAGGGGATCCGGCCGAGACGCCTGATGCCGAGCGGCCTCGCGGGGCCGTTCGATTCGCCGACGGGGGTTGCGGGCGCGGTCGTAGCTATAGAGCCGACTCGTCGAAGTTCTGCAGGCTGTTCTTGACGTGGGCCATGAACTTGTCGGCTTCCGAACCGTCGATGATGCGGTGGTCGAAGGTCAGGCAGAAGTAGGCCATGGTCCGGATCGCGATGGCGTCGTCGCGCACCACCGGACGCTTCTCGATCGTGCCCACCCCGAGAATCGCGACCTGGGGCTGCGGGATGATGGGCGTGCCGAAGAGCGAACCGAAGACGCCCGGGTTGGTGATGGTGAAGGTGCCGCCCTGGACCTCTTCGACCTTGAGCTTCTTCGTGCGCGCCCGCTCGCCCAGGTCGTTCACCGCCCGGGAGAGACCGAGGACGTTCTTCTCGTCGGCCGCGGGGATCACGGGGACGATGAGACCCCAGTCGAGGGCCACCGCGATGCCCACGTTGATGTCCTTGTGATAGACGATCGAGTCGCCGTCGACGCTCGCGTTCAGGACCTTGAAGACCTTGATCGCATCGGTCACGGCCTTGACGATGAACGGGGTGTAGGTGAGATTCACGCCGCTCCGCTCCTCGTAGAGCGGCTTGTACTTGGCGCGAAGCATGGCCACCCGGGTCATGTCGATTTCCCAGACCGTCGAGACATGGGCGGACGTCCGCTTGGACAGGACCATGTGATCCGCGGTCTTCTTGCGGATGGGCGACATCGGGACCACTTCGACCCGGGCGCTCGCGGGCCGCGCGACGGGGCCGGTCTGGCTCGGGGGCGCGACGGCGCGAGCGGGTGCCGCCGGCGCGGGGGCCAGTGCGGGCGCCCCGGGGGCCGCGGGCGTCACCGGGGTGAAGCGCATCGTGGTCGGGCCTGCGTCCGCTGCCGTGGAGGGAGCCACCACGGGAACCCGCGGGACGGGGGGCGGGACCACCGCGGGCACCGGCGGCGGCGTCACAGGCGGACGAGCGGGGGCCGGGGGCGCCGCGGCGGCCGGGGTTGGAGCGTAGGGCGCGGGCGGCGCGTCGCGGCGGATCGCGGCGCTCTTCCGGGACTCGACGTAGGACAGGATGTCCTCGCGGGTGACCCGGCCGCCGAGACCGGTGCCGGGCACCTCGTTGATGTCGACCCCGTATTCCTGGGCGATCTTGCGCACCACCGGGGAACTGCGCGCCATGCGGAGTTCGCCCGTGGTCATGCCCTCCCGCGAGCGATCGGAGACGAAGTTCGAACCGGCGAACGCGTCGGCGGGGGGCGGCGGAAGGGGCGGAGGCGTCGGTGCTTGAGGAGCGACCGGGCGCGCCGGTTGCGGGGCCGCCGGGGCCGCGGAGACGTGGGGGGCGCCGGGAGCCGCGGCGGGGGGCGGGGGCTGGGGAGGAGCCGCGACCGCCGAACCGGCGACCCCGATCCTTCCCACCACGGTGCCGACTTCGACGGTGGTGCCGGGCTGAATCAGGATCTCGGTGAGCACGCCCGCGATCGGAGACGGAATCTCGGCGTCGACCTTGTCGGTGGAGATCTCGAAGAGCGGCTCGTCCCGTTTGACGGTCTCGCCGATCTTCTTGAGCCACTTGGTGACGGTGCCTTCCGCGATGGATTCGCCCATCTGCGGCATGATCACGTCGGTCATTG
>DAORUA010000211.1:0-7072 GCA_035432945.1 Vicinamibacteria bacterium
GCCCAGGAGCTCCTGCACCATGAACCTCCCCACCCGCGTTCCCGCGTCCAGCACCGTCAATATGAACAGCGCCTCGAACATGATGGCGAAGTGGTACCAGATGCCGAGAAGCTCCTCTCCGCCGAGGGTGCTCGCGAAGATCTGGGCCATGCCCACCGCGAGGGAGGGCGCCCCGCCCGTGCGGTTCAGCAGGGTGGTCTCGCCCACCGACTTCGCGAGGTTGTCCATGGTCGAGGCTTCGACCGGATACCCCCACGACGTGATCTTCGCGGCCGCGTCCACCGAGTTGGAGCCGATGACGCCGGCGGGGGAGTTGATGGCGAAGTAGACGCCCGGCTGCAGGGCGCAGGCCGCGACCATGGCCATGATCCCGACGAACGACTCCATCAGCATCGAGCCGTAGCCGATCATCCGCGCGTGCGACTCGCGCTGGATCATCTTGGGCGAGGTGCCCGAGGAGATGAGGGCGTGGAAACCGGAGATGGCGCCGCAGGCGATGGTGATGAAGCAGAAGGGGAAGATCTTGCCCGCGAATACCGGCCCGGTGCCGTCGATGAAGCTGGTGAGCGGCGGCATGTGGATCTCCGGCCGCACCATGAGGATGCCGAGGGCCATGGCGAAGATCGCTCCCACCTTCACGAAGGCGGAGAGGTAGTCGCGCGGGGCGAGGAGCAGCCACACGGGGAGGGCGGAGGCCGCGAAGCCGTAGATGATGACCGCGGCGGCGAGGGTGGTGCCGGAGAGAGTGAAAATCGGGGCCCAGGTTGGAGAGTGCGCCACCCACTGGCCGGACACCACCGCGAAGCCGGTGAGCACGAGGCCGATCGCGGTCGCTTCCATCACCCGCCCGGGCCGGATGAATCGGAGGTAGACCCCCATGAGCAGGGCCACGGGGACGGTCATGGCCAGGGTGTAGGTGCCCCAGGCCGATTCCTTCAGCGCGTTCACCACCACGAGCGCCACCACCGAAAGCAGGATGACCATGATGATGAGGACGGCGATCAGGGCGATGAAGCCCCCGCGCGTGCCCACCTCTTCCTTCGCCATCTGGCCGAGGGTCTTGCCGCCGCGCCGCATGGAGCAGAAGAGGATGACGAAGTCCTGGACGCAGCCGGCCAGGCACCCGCCGATGATGATCCACAGCGTGCCGGGCAGGTACCCGAATTGAGCGGCCAGGGTCGGTCCCACCAGCGGTCCCGGCCCCGCGATGGCGGCGAAGTGGTGTCCGAGCAGGACCCACTTGTTGGTGGGGACGTAGTCGCGCCCGTCTTCTCTCAGTTCCGCGGGGGTCGCGCGGGTGTCGTCGAGGGCCATGATCTTCGCGGCGATGAACGAGGAATAGAAGCGGTAGGCCAGCATGTACGTGCAGACCGCCGCGACCACGAACCAGGTCCCGGTGATGGGCTCGCCCCGCGAGAAGGCGATGCCCGACAGGGCGCCCGCCCCCAACAGTGCGACCACGATCCAGCCCAGCGCTCGAAGTGTCGAGTTCATACGTTCCTGATCATTCCCTCTTCGCGAATACCTGTGGCCGCCCAAAAAAACGCCGGCGCAAACTATCAGCTGTCTTTCCCAGCGTCATTGCGAGGAGCCAGTCCGTTTCGCAGTGCGACGAAGCAACCCCCGTCTACCACTACCATCCCGGACCCCGGCCGATCCAGCAAGGATAGAACACCCCGTGAGGTAGATTCACGCCATGCGCGCCACCGCCTCCCGTTCCCTGTCCCTGATTTCCCTCCTCGTCGCCGCCGCGTGCACCACCGCGCCTCCCGCGCCGCCGGCTCCGAAGACCCTCGCCGACTTCCCCGAGGTCAGCGCGGAGGCGGTCCTCGCCGACACGAAGAAGCTCGCCTCCGACGAGTTCGAGGGCCGGGCCCCCGGATCGAAGGGCGAGACCCTGACCGTCCAGTACCTCTCCGATGAATTCAAGAAGGCCGGCCTCGAGCCCGGCAATCCGGACGGGACCTGGGTGCAGAAGGTGCCCCTGGTGGCGATCCTGGGCGCGCCCTCGCCGCTCGTGGTCCAGAAGGGCGGCGCGAAGAAGACCTTCAAGGTGAGCGACGACTTCGTGGCCTTCAGCAAGCACGTGGTCGACGAGGTGACCCTCGACGGCTCCGAACTCGTCTTCGCGGGCTACGGCGTGCAGGCCCCCGAGTACGGCTGGGACGACTTCAAGGGGATCGACGTGAAGGGCAAGACCCTCGTCGTCCTCGTGAACGACCCGCCCGTGCCCGACGCCGCGAACCCGAAGGAGCTCGACGCGAAGACGTTCGGCGGCAAGGCCATGACCTACTACGGCCGCTGGACCTACAAGTTCGAGAAGGCCGCGGAGCTGGGTGCGGCCGGCGTCCTGATCGTTCACGAGGCCTACCCCGCCGGATACCCGTGGCCGGTGGTTCAGGGCATGGCCGCCGAACGCTTCAATCTTGCCGCCCCCGACAAGAACCTCGGCCGGTCGAAGGTCGAGGGCTGGCTGACCGAAGCCGCGGCGACCGCCCTCCTGAAGATGGCGGGACAGGACTATCAGAAGCTCAAGGCCCTCGCCGCGACGAAGGACTTCAAGGCCGTTCCCCTGGGCGCCACCGCGTCCCTCGGCGTGAAGCAGACCATGCGCACCGTCGACTCGCAGAACGTGATCGGCCGGCTGCCGGGCTCTGATCCCGCCCTCAAGAACGAGTACGTGATCTACACCGCGCACTGGGATCATTTCGGCCGGTGCGCCGCGATCGACGGCGACGACATCTGCAACGGCGCGCTCGACAACGCGACCGGGGTCGCGGTCATGCTCGACATCGCCCGCAAGATGAAGACGATCAAGCCCGCCCCGAAGCGCACCGTGCTCTTCCTTTCCGTCACCGCGGAAGAACAGGGCCTGCTCGGTTCGGAGTACTACGGGAACTACCCGCTCTACCCGCTCGAAAAGACCCTGGGGGTCATCAACATCGACGGCATCAACCAGTGGGGCAAGACCTCCGACATGGTGGTCGTGGGCCTCGGCGCTTCCGACCTCGACGACTACGCGGCGGCCGCCGCGAAGGAGCAGAACCGGACCCTCAAGCCCGACGCGGAACCGGAGAAGGGCTTCTACTACCGCTCCGACCACTTCAACTTCGCCAAGAAGGGCGTGCCCGCGTTCGACCCCGGTGGCGGCGACGAGTACATCGGCAAGCCCGCGGACTACGGCCAGAAGAAGCGCGACGAGTACACGAACGTCGACTACCACAAGCCTTCCGACCAGATAAAGCCCGATTGGGATCTGTCGGGCGCCACCGACGACGCGAAGCTGTTCCTGGCCATGGGCTACCGCCTGGCCCAGGCGGACAAGTACCCGGAATGGAAGCCCGGCAACGAGTTCCGATCCATCCGCGAAGCCGCTCTCGCGAAGAAGTAGGGAAGCCGGCATCACACCACCTTCGCGTGACTCCGGTCACGCCGCGAAATCCGTCCGGGATCTACTCTGTCCACCTCGGATGGCGCAGCCCTACTCCACGCTCGTCTCGATCGCCTGGCTGTTGACCCTCGCCACGACTGCGGGGGCGCAGGTGCCCACCTTCGCCTCGCGCTCCGAACTCGTGGTGTTGTCGGCGACCGCGGTGGACGACCGCGGCCGGCCGGTCACGAATCTCAGGCAACCGGAGTTCACCGTCCTCGAGGACGGAAGGCCCCAGTCGGTTCTCCACTTCTCGGCCGGTCCCGCGGTCTCCGCCCGGGTGCTGATCCTGGTGGACGCCTCGGGCAGCATGAACGCCGAGGTCAAGGCCGCCTCGGCGCGGATGGCGGTGACCCAGTTCCTGGCCGCGCTCTCGCCCGACGACCAGGTGGCGCTCGCCGGCTTCGACAGCGAGTACTGGGGCATCGTTTCCTGGACGAAGGACCGGCGCAAGGTGGAGGAGGGCGTCCGCGACCTCAAGCCCTTCGGCTCGACCGCGCTTCACGACGCTCTCGACCGGGCCGCGCGCGACCTGGCGAGCCACGGCGAGGGACGCCGGGCGGTGGTCGTGCTCACCGATGGCGTCGACACCGCGAGCAAGGCGACCGCCGATGAGGTCATCGCGCGTTCCCGCGCCCTCGACGTGCCGATCTACGCGGTGAGTGTGGTGGCCCCCATCGACGATCCCCGCTCCGAGTTGTTCGCGGGCGGGGGCCGGGTGACGGTGGTGGGCACGGGCAGCGCGCTTCTCGACCGCTACGCCTCCATGTCGGGAGGAGCGGCGTTCGTGGTGTCGGACTTCGCCGGGCTCAAGAAGGCGGCCGACCTCATCGCCCTCGAGTTCAAGCATCAATACCGCCTCGGCTATGATCCGCCCGAGGGGCCCGCCCGCTTTCGCCGGGTTGAGGTGCGCACGACGCGCAAAGGGGTCCTGGTCCGCACTCGCAGCGGCTACGTCCCATCATCGTGAGGGGTAAGTGTCAGGTTCTGTTTGTCTACCGGAGGGTAAATCCATGAAGAAGATCATGTTGTCGTTGGTGGCAGTAACCGTTTTTGCGGGCGGCTGCGCGACGAAGAAATATGTGGGGAAGAGCGTCGGAGACGTCAACGAGAAGGTCGAGAACCTCTCGGGCGAAGTCGAGAAGACCCAGGCCCGGGTGAAGAACAACGAGGGCCGCATCGACGCGGTCGACCAGCAGAGCAAGGCCGGCATCGCCGACGCCAAGGGCTCGGCGGTCGCGGCCAAGGGCTCGGCGGACGCCGCCCTGACCAAGGCCCAGGAAGCCGAGCGGGCGGCCAAGGGCAAGCTGCTCTACACCGTCACTCTCTCGAACGACAAGGTGACATTTCCCCTGAACCGGGCCACCATCAGCGACGAGGCCAAGGCCATGGTGGACGAGGCCATCGGCCCCATCGTGGCCGAGAACAAGGGGGTGTTCTTCGAGATCGAGGGACACACGGACGGAGCGGGCGATCTCAAGTACAACCAGAAGCTCGGCGAGGACCGGGCCATGGCGGTGCGCGCGTACCTGCACGACCAGCACAACATCGCGCTTTCCCGGATCGAGGTCATCTCCTACGGCGAGACCAAGCCGGTGGCCGACAACAAGACGAAGGCGGGACGCGCCCAGAATCGGCGGGTGGTGATCCGGGTCGTCGAGTAGCGCGGCCTCGGACGGGGCCGATCAACCCCGGGTAAAGTCAGGCATGCTCGCGCGCGCCGGTCGCCTGGCTTTCACCCTGGCATTCCTCACCCTCGGCGTCTCACCGCTGACGCTTGCCGCCGCCACCGCGTCCCCGGGTAGTGGGGAGGTCACGCCCCTCGTCCCGATCCGGATCGGGAATCGCACCATCGCGACCCTGCGGGGCACGGTGCTTGGCTACACCGCCGGGGACCGCGCCGCCGCCGCCGAGAGGCGGCTCCGGGATATCGTCGATCAGGCGGGCTCGGCCCCGCTCAAGGCAGGCACGCGCGACGTGGGGCCGGGTGTCGCGGTCGAACTCGGGGGCCAGGCGCTGTTCCTGATCACCCCGGAGGACGTGAACGTCCTCCTCGACGAAACCCCGGCCGCGGTGGCGCAGGAGGCCGCCCGCGCCCTCGAAGTCGCGGTGGCCGAAGCCCGCGAGGAAAAGCAGCCGAGGGCGCTGCTGCTCGGCGCGGGCCGGGTGGCGCTCGTGACCCTCATCTGGCTCCTCCTCCTGCGCGGCCTTTACCTCGCGAGCCACTGGCTGGGGACCCGGCTTTCCCGGCGGGTCGTGAATCGCGCGGACAAGCTGGGCGTGTCGCAGCTGACCGAGATGCCGCTCGCGCGCGTCTACCTCCTCACCCGCCGCGTGGTGTCCGCGGCGGCCTGGGTGGTGGCGCTCTTCGCGACGTCCACCTGGCTCTCGCTCGCGCTCGAGTCGTTCGCCTGGACCCGGCCCTTCGGCGAGGAGGTGCAGGGCACCCTCGTCGGGCTGCTCGCCGCCATGGCGAGGGCGATCCTCGCCGCGGTGCCGGGGCTCGTCGTGGTCGCGGTGATCGTGGTGCTCACGCGCTCGGTGGTGAAGGTCATGCGGCCGATGTTCGATCGCGTCGAGCGCGGGAGCAGGGAAACCGGCCCGCTCAACCGGTACACCGCCGCGACCACCAGGCGCCTTCTGACCGCGCTGCTATGGCTCTTCGCCCTGGCCATGGCCTACCCGTATCTTCCCGGCTCGGGGACCGACGCCTTCAAGGGACTCTCCGTGCTTTTCGGCGTGATGGTCTCGGTCGGCGCCTCGGGCGTGGTGGGTCAGGCGGCGAGCGGCCTCATCATCCTCTACGCGCACGCGCTGCGGCCGGGCCAGTACATCCGGGTCGGCGACTCCGAAGGCACGGTGGTGGAGATCGGCATGTTCTCGACCCGGTTGCGCACCGGTCTCGGCGAGGACGTCCTGGTGCCCAACAGCTTCATTCTCGCGACCACCTTGAAGAACTTCTCCTCGGGCTCCCGCAGCAGCGCCGGCTTCGTTCTCGACACCGGCGTGACCATCGGCTACGACGTGCCCTGGCGGCAGGTGGAGGCCATGCTGATCGAGGCCGCAAGGCGCGTCCCGGCCATCGCCCCGTCGCCAGCCCCCTACGTGATCCAGACGGAGCTCGCCGACTTCTACGTGGCCTACCGGCTGGTGGCGTCCTCGGCCGAGGCGGTGCCGCGGCAGCGCGTGGAAGTGCTGAACGACCTGCATGCGGCGATCCAGGACGTGTTCAACGAGAACGGGGTGCAGATCATGTCGCCCCACTACGTCCTCGACCCGCGCGCCCCCAAGATCGTCCCGAAGGAGCGCTGGCACGAACCCCCCGCGCGCAAGGAGTAGGGCGCCCGCGCGCCGTTTCCACTATCCGCCAATTGGACCTCTCGTCATTGCGAGGAGCCAGTCCGTTTCGCGGTGCGAGCGCGAAGCCTGGCCTTGGGTCACGAAGCAATCTAATCACCGCCCTCCCTCGCCTCAGCCTCAGGCTGAGGCGAGGAGGGCGGCGATCCGCTCGGAGCGCACCACCGCCTGGCCGAGCGCCGCGAAGGCCGCGCGGTCCGCGGGCGGATGGTCGAGGCCGCCGGTCTTCGAGCCGTCGGCGCGGGGCGCCCAGATCTGGCGGGTGTCGAGAAGGTAGACGCCGTA